>JAUWOV010000015.1 GCA_030611945.1 bacterium
CAGAAACAGATTACAAGCACCGTCATCACTATCGCCATATACATACATCGCCCTCCTCTATTTAGATTTACCCTTACTTAAAATTACTTAAAACCAAAAACACTGGATTCCCCGATCAAGTCGGAGAATGACAGTGTAGGGGTCGGATTTATCCGACCCGCGGGCTTGATTTATCAAGCCCCTACAATACGCTTTGAAATTCATGAACTTTTAAATATTGCTCCGGAACTTGCTGAAGATACCATCTGTGAATATCTATACATATATCCGGATTTTATCTTTGGTTCAGGTTTCTTCCATTTACTCAATCTGTTTTTAATCTCTTCATCAGTTAGCTTAACATTTAATTCTCTCGCAGGTATATCTATTTCAACAGTATCTCCATCTTTCACTATAGCCAATGGACCGCCTTCAGCCGCTTCAGGAGATATATGTCCAATAGCTGCCCCGCGCGTGCCGCCTGAAAACCTGCCGTCAGTCAAAAGGGCTACACTATCCGCAAGTCCAATTCCTGCAAGCGCTGCAGTAGGAGAAAGCCCTTCTCTCATTCCAGGACCACCCTTCGGTCCTTCATAACGAAGAACAATAACATCTCCCTTCCTGATTTTTTTATTCATTATAGCTTCCATTGCTTCTTCTTCAGAGCCAAAAACCCTTGCAGGACCTGAATGCTTCATCATATTAGGGCTAACAGCAGACTGCTTAACAACAGCTCCATCAGACGCTAGATTCCCTCTTAGTATTGCAATTCCTCCCTCTTTAGAATAAGGGCTACTTATTGGTCTAATAACTTCTTTGTTTAGAATTTTACATCCTGCAATATTATCAGAAACTTTCTTGGTCGTTACTGTTAAACATTTCTTATTTATTACTCCCAGCTTGCTGATCTCTGCCATTACTGCATGTACTCCACCAGCTTCATCAAGATCTTCAAGGTGATGCTTGCCTGCCGGTGATAATCTGCATAAGTTGGGTGCTTTTTTACTTATCTTATCAAAAAGACTAAGATCAAATTCTATTCCAGCTTCATTTGCAATAGCCGGCAGATGAAGGACTGTATTAGTTGAACTGCCAAGCGCCATTTCCACAGCTATCGCATTTTTAAAAGCGTCAAGTGTCGCAATATCCCTTGGCTTAATATTCTTCTTTATGATATCAATTATTTTCTCGCCAGCTTCTTTGGCAAGTCTTATTCTTCTGGCATCAATAGCAGGTATTGTGCCGTTTCCCGGCAACCCCAAACCTAACGCTTCGCTAAGACAGTTCATTGAATTTGCAGTAAACATGCCGGCGCAGGAACCACATCCAGGACATGCCTTCTCTTCTATTTCGAGAAGCTCTTTTTCTTTCATCTTGCCGCCTGCCACAGCTCCAACCGCCTCAAAGACACTTATTAAATCTATTGCCTCTTTTCCAATTTTACCAGCCATCATAGGTCCACCGCTTATTGTGATTGCTGGAATATTTACTCTGAGCGCTGCCATAAGCATACCGGGAACGATCTTGTCACAATTCGGAACAAGCACAAGCCCGTCAAAAGGATGCGCTCTTGCCATAACTTCTATGGAGTCCGCAATTAGTTCTCTTGAACCAAGAGAATATTTCATGCCTTCATGATTCATTGCAAGACCGTCACATACGCCAATCACACCAAACTCCATAGGCGTTCCGCCAGCCATATAAATCCCAGCCTTAACCGCTTTAACTATTTGATTAAGATGGATATGTCCGGGAATGATCTCATTAAATGAATTTGCTATCCCTATAATAGGTCTTGAAAGCTCTCTGTCGCTGTAGCCGCTGGCTTTCAAAAGAGAGCGATGAGGAGCTCTTGAGATTCCCTTTTTCATCAAATCACTACGCATTCCTATGCCTCTGTAATTTTTAATCCGGCGGGAGCGACGGGACTCGAACCCGCAACACCCAGATCGACAATCTGGTACTCTAACCAGTTGAGCTACGCCCCCTTAGAAAAGCTACAATCATCTCCGGTGGGCGATACTGGGTTTGAACCAGTGACATCCTGCTTGTAAGGCAGGCGCTCTCCCAGACTGAGCTAACCGCCCGAAAAGGCTAGTATATAAAAAGCTAATATGCTTAGCAAGCAAAAAAACCTCTGAAAGCTATGTTTTGTTATCGGGAATTTTATCAATAAACATTTGCTGCCAGAGCTCCAGATTAAGAAGAGCCCAGAGCCTGTATCCATGATCATAACGTCCGCTAATGTGTTCATCAATAATTAACTTCAGGTATTTTGTCTGAAAATATCCTCTCTCCAGACAGTGCCTTGAAAGAAGCTCGTCCCGAAGATAATCCTTAAGCTCATTTCTGAACCAATGACTGATAGGCACTCCAAACCCCATTTTTTTTCGCCTGAGTATCGACGCGGGAATAAGTTTTGAAAACGCTTTTTTTAGAATATACTTACTGGTAAGCCCTTTTAATTTGAGATTGGACGGAATAGATGCAGCAAACTCCATGAATTTGTGGTCAAGAAAAGGAGAACGCGCTTCCAGAGAGTTTGCCATTGCGGCTATATCAACCTTCACAAGCAGATCCCCCGGAAGATATGTCATAATATCAACAAAAAGTGTGCCGTCCAGAAAATCATTGTATTTATTATTGTTATAATAATCTTCCGCATAACCAAATGAGTCAATTCCTTGAACCGCTTCTCTAAAAGACGGAGCGTAAAGCTCTTCTTTTCTTTCATTGTCAAATATGGATATCCAGCGGATATACCGTCTTTCAGGAGAATAATTCATTGATTCAGCAAATCTTCTGAAACGGCGGAAAATTGTTTTTTGCTCAGGAGAATAGGGAAGTTTTCTTGCAATGCCGTTAGCCATATTACGCATACACTGCGGAAATTTCTCATAATACTCAGCTAATTTTACAGCTTTATAGCGCGGATATCCTGCAAAGTTCTCATCCCCTCCGTCTCCATTCAATGCAACCGTTACGTCACGGCTTGTCATTTTTGAAACATAATAAGTAGGAAGAGCGGACGAATCCGCAAAAGGCTCATTATAATGCCATATGAGCTTAGACAGAATATCAAGAGCGTCCGGCTTTACAATATATTCATGATGATCAGTTTTAAAATGATTCGCAGTGATCCGCGCGTAGTTAAGTTCGTTGTATTTCTCTTCCTGAAATCCTATTGAAAAAGTTTTGACCGGTTCTCTCATCAATTTACTCATAACACCAACCACAATACTTGAGTCGAGACCGCCGCTCAAAAAAGCGCCCAAGGGCACATCGCTAACAAGTCTAAGCTTTACAGACTCTTCAAACAAGTCTCTAATACGCGAGCAATATTCATCCTCTGACATTTTAATCTTATTTACTGCATTTAAACTCCAGTACTGCTCAATTGAAATTTTCCCGTTTTCCCACAACAGATAATGAGCAGGAGGCAATTTGAAGATGCCTTTAAAAGCAGTCAGGGGAGAGGGAACGTATTGATAAGTAAGATAATTGTGAATGGCTTCTATGTTTACTTGTCTGGGAACTTGTTTTACCCGCAGAATTGATTTTATCTCGGAAGCGAAAACCAGTTCCTTGCCAATCTCCGCATAGCACAAAGGCTTCTGCCCTATTCTGTCTCTTGCTAAAAGAAGACTCTTCTTTGCGTCATCCCACACAGCAAGAGCAAACATACCACGCAGAAATTGTAAACATTCAGCACCATATTCCTCATATAAATGAACAATAACCTCAGCGTCGCTGTGTGTATAAAAGCAATGCCCTTTAGCTTCTAAATCTTTTCTTAGTTCACGGAAATTATAAATCTCTCCGTTACACACAATCCATACTGTTCTCTCTTCATTATGAATCGGCTGATGTCCTGTATCCAGATCAATAATGGCAAGCCGCCTTATACCAAGCCCTATATTCTTTCTGCCATCTTTTCCCCACCCAAGATATATTCCCTCATCATCAGGTCCCCTATGTTTTAGCACAGAGCACATGTTTCGTATTATTTCTTCTTTAATATTGCTTTCAGACCTTGTATTTAAAATTCCACAAATTCCGCACATAAATTAAACTCACCCCGACCCTCTCTTGACAGAGAGGGAAAATGGAAATTCCTATACTATTAAATTATGTTCTTATATTTTTTTAAACACGAATTGATTACATCCTATTGACTTTGTTTTAATACTATTAGTAAGAGTAAAACCCCTCTTTTTCAAAAAAGAAACAATCTCATCAAACTTCGCATATTCATAAGGAAACCCACCAGCCCAATCAACTGCGTCATGATAGATTGACATACTGCGCTTTTCCCGAAGAGGATGTTTTAACTTCATTAATCTTGCTAAAACTCGTGGAAGAAAAATAGAGAGCACCGTTATCTTTTGGATAATCTTTTCTCTCTTATTGTAAAACCGCTTAAATCCAAGCCAAAACCCGGATGACCAATGACGATTATAAATTGCCAAAGCAAATAAGCCTTCTTTCTTCACCAGCTTAGCGCTATTGTCTATGGCTTTCCACATATCGACCGTATGATGAAGCACTCCCCACGCATAAACAATATCTGCCTTCCCAAGATTATTGAGAAAATCCTTGTCTAATATTGACCCCTGCAATATGGACCAGCGTTTTGCATTATTTCTACGTTTAATTATGCTGCAGGCTTTCACGCTCTTGGGATCACTATCTAAACTTATTACTTCCTGCGCATCCATATCCATAGCAGCCAAAGAAAAAATCCCACTTCCGCACCCAATATCTATGAAGGACTTCCCTTTTAAACTTTTTACTCCCAGCAATTCCTGCAAAGAAAGCCTGACTTCTCTTAGGTTATCTTTATTAAAAGTCTTAATGTACCTCAACCAGTTCTCTCCAAACGAAAAAGGTGCGGATTTTTCATGAAAGAGGCGTTCGTAAATTTGCTCTGTTTTTTCTACTGTGAAATTAATATCAAAATATTGCTCCACTCGTCTTCTTCCTGCAAGCCCCATTCTTCTTGCTTCTTTCTTATT
This sequence comes from bacterium, assembly GCA_030611945.1. Classification (GTDB taxonomy): domain Bacteria; phylum JAHJDO01; class JAHJDO01; order JAHJDO01; family JAHJDO01; genus JAHJDO01. The sequence goes on from JAUWOV010000015.1 coordinate 4,995, forward strand.
TTTCAATAATCTAATAATGCCATCTGCTAATGCCTCTGGATTTCCCACAGGCACAAGTATGCCAGTCTTGCCATTAACAACCACCTGAGTGTTGCTTTCTATATTCGTAGTCACTACAGGTTTAGCCATTGCCATTCCTTCTAAAAGCACATTGGATAGTCCTTCGGATAATGATGGAATTACCAGGATATCTATAACAGAGAGGATTTCTACCAGATATTGATAATAACCCACAAATAATACCTCATTAGAAATGCCCAATTCATTAATCATCTTTTCTAATTTATCTCGTAGCGGTCCATCTCCGATGATAAGAAATTTCGCCGAGCTAGATTGGAGAACCTGTTCCACCGATTCCAGAAAATATTCAAGCCCTTTACCCTTTACAAGGCGGCTAACTACTCCGATTACCGGCAAAGAATTCTCTATATCAAGCAATTCTTTTTGCTTCTTTGCATTTATCATTTGAGGATTAAATTTTTGTGTATCCACTCCATTAGAAATGGCAATAACTTTATCTGAGATAATTTTCTCTTCTTTTATATGAGAACTCCTTACTGATTCACTGTTGGCAATAATAACATCACTACATCCGGACAATATTCTATCAATCAATCTTTGGATACGTCCTTTCCAAGGGGTTACTAGACAGCGTTCTGCAGAAATAACAACTGAAACATTAACAAATTTTGCCGCTATTCTACCCCATGTATTGGAAGTAAACATCCATGTATGAACTAAATCTATTTTCTTCCGCCTGATTAAGCAAATTAATCTAAAAATAACAGTAAAATCAAACTTAAATTTTTTATAGAGAATATAATATTCAATACCAAGCCTTTTCAAGTCATCCTCCAGAGGTCCCCCTCGTGTTATACAACAAACTGTAATATTGTATTTGTTCTTATCTAGCCTTTTCACCAGCTCTACAAGCTGTCTTTCCGCTCCGCCAATATCCAGAGTCGCGATGATTTGGAGAATGTTAGTTTTACTCATTTTTAAGTTTTAATAATTATTTATAGTATGTAGTTAGTCTTCTTTTTGCTAATAACAGATTTCTGGAAAAATTTACTCCAAGAAAGGAAACTAACAGGTTAATATAGCTCTTAGCATAATAAGGGTAAGCTGTTATTGCCTTTATAAAAAATTTCCGAGCCCTTTTAATATTCCTATCTAAAACATAGTATGTGCCTATAACTCTTAATTGCTCACTATAAATCTTAGAAAATTTATTGTAGTAAGATTGATGCTTTTCAACAACATAACCTAAATCATGAATCTTGCTCATGTAATCAATAGTTTGAGTAATGCTTTTTCTGTGAATATAAAACTTAAACAGTGACTCATCAACAAAATCAAAGTTATATATTTGAAGTATTCTTATTCGCATTTCCCAATCCTGACCACTCTTAAGATTTTCGTCAAATAAGCCGATTTTATCAAAAACTGATCTTTTATACATCATTCCGCTGCCACTTCCCATATAATCACTTATTAAGATATTCCTAAAATGGTCTTTATAAAAAGGAATCCTGTGTATATCAAGAGTTTCTCCATTTTCTTCTACTATGATTGAATTACAACCAATGAATTCTAAGTTTGGTTTTTTGGAACTTTCGGATAGATTGACCTGTCTCTCTAACTTTTCCGGCAGCCATTCATCATCAGAATCAAGAATGGCAATATATTTGCCTTTTGCATTCTTTATCCCTGTATTTTTGGGCTTTGCTGCACCTCCAGAATGCTCCCGCCTAATGTATTGTATGTTTTTATATTTCGTCTGAAATTCGTTAACAACTTTTCCGGTATTATCTGTTGAACCATCATCCACTACAATCAACTCAAAATCCCTGAATGTCTGATTCAATACACTCCCAATTGCCCGAGAAAGCAAATCAGCGCGATTATAGGTTGAAATAATTACTGAAATTTTAGGGATTGTCATGATGTGCTTTTCTAAAAAGAGCCCAGATATTACCGCTCCATAAGCTGTCAATGTCTACATCTTTGTGTGCGATAATTTTAAATATCGCTCTATAAATCTTGTCTTTAAGACGCAGCGGAGGAAACTCTCTATCTATCTGAATAACCTCCATACCATTCATTCCGCCTCTTTTAATAAGAAACTCTTCGGCTTCGCGTGCGCTGTAAAACCATTTATGACGATCTTTTTGTGGATGGACCTGCAGATTGTAGAATTTCATTGGTAGTTTCCTGCGCTCGTAATAGCCATTCATTAGCATGTTCATAAAACCTCTCCATGAATTAGGCATTGAAACAATAAGATGCCTCTTACTCACACGACAAAGTTCATCAAAAACTTCATGCAGATTATCTATGTGTTCTAGTACATCCAAGCATAAAACACAATCAAAACTGTTTTCATTATAAGGCAGTTTTCCCTTCTCAATATCTATTTTTATATCTACCGAACCGCTAAGTCCGATACCTACATATTCTGTCCCTTCAGGTAAAAACTTTTTTAATCCGCACTCGTCAGCACCAACATCTAGAATTCTTCCCGTAAGTATCTCTTTGTATTTACGCCATACATATTCGGGTTTATCTTTTCGCGATGTATATTTGAAATTGGTAATCATTTGTGTGCCTCTACAATAAACACTGAACCGAACAACATTCCAAGCATTCTACTCTTAGAGAACCTCTTTTTGCTCAACTTTGGTATCTTAACTATAGAATATATGTGATAAGGAGACAAGCTCGCTTCGTTTAGCATATATTCAAGCAACTCTAAGCTAAACATAGTGTGATGCTTACATTGATTTAATGCCCTATAAATACCAGATTGTGGCGACTTTCCTGTAATAAAAATATAAGTCCTTTTAATTAAATTCATATCATTAGGTACAGTTAGTAGTATTTTTCCCGTAGGTTTTACCACCCTCCCCATTTCTTTTAGTAAGAATATAGGATCAAATACATGTTCAACAACATCACCTGCCCAAACAACATTAAAATAATTGTCTTCAAATGGAATCCCATCTTTATCAACATTACATTCTATCGCATTAATGCCTTTCCTCTTTGCCTTTTGAGTGGCTACGGAAGAAAAGTCAATTCCATAAACTTCAAAACTCCGTTTCTTGAGTTCAAGCGAAATTGTGCCCACGCCACAACCAACATCTAATAGCTTGCCCTTGTCGTGCTTCGGCAGAAGAGAAAACAGGACATTTTCCTCAATGTCTATAGGATTGCCGCTTCCAGTAGAATATCTCCAATTTTCACGATCCTGTGGTCTCATATCTTACTCCATTTGAGTGATTTTTACTTCTTTTCTCTCATTTTTAGGAATTTTATTTTGGGAAAAGAAACGACCAATCTAAAAAAATCTTCGTAGCTTGCTATAGAGAGACTCGTTTGTTCTCCAGCTTTTTTACTACTATACATATTCCCCTTATGCCCTGCTCTTTTTTATCATCATTATAGCGCGGACAATCTTTTTAGTATGCAGGTTTTTATGTTTGATAAATTGTTCCTGTTCGTAGCAAGCTGCCATCAACATATGCTCATTAGATATGTCAGTATATATACCACGACACCATCCGTCAGTATGAAAAATTTCTACAGGCTCATAACCATGTTTGTAAAAAAAATCAGGCTTTGCAATTCCAGCTGATACAACATACTTGGCATCGAAGCCAATATCTATTAGTCTTCTCAATTGTTTTTCTAGGCTATGATTTTTCGAATAATACATTGGATGAACTTCCATGAGTATTTTCACAGAAGACTTGATGCTTTTTAATGTGTTGTACATGCCTTCCAACACTTCAACCTCGTGTCCCTCAATATCCATCTTGATGAAATCAGGGAACCCCTTGTCTTTTAGAAAGTCATCAAGGGTTGAAACAGTTATGTCAATTGAGGATTTACTATGTTTAGTAGGAATTATACTACAGAGATTTGACTTATCAGAGACATAAAATTTTGATATGCCGCTTATATTTGAAATACCCATTTGATAAGGAAATACGAAGTTAGCATACCCATTTGCTTCAATATTTTTTGAAAGTATTTTAAAATTCCGAGGATCCGGCTCAATTGCGTAAATCCTACCAGAGCTTCCTACCAACTCAGCCATTATTAATGTAACATATCCAATATTTGCTCCTATATCTATGCCCGTCATGCCTTCCTTCACCTCCTGCCTCAAGATTTTCATAAAAGCTGCTTCGCGGTCCGAACTTTCACGTTTCTTTCTTATCAATGTGGCAGACAATCCGGAATCTTTTAAGTCTAGGTACATTATATGATTACCGATTTGTTTTTTAACTAAACTATTTTTGCTCTTTAATAGATATCCTGCTCTTATAATAAAGTTAAAAAGTAATCTAAACATGAAATTTTCTCCTCATCATAGAATAGTTAAATTCGTTTAAGTCCTCACGTTATAATTATTATATCCACGTAGCTAACTTTAAAGAGTAAAACATTGCAAATATATCTCCTAATAGTCTCGCCAAAACCACACCCAAAAGTCCGAACTTTGGTACAAGAACAAAAAGAAGTATTAATACTACAATAGAATATATTATTCTGTATCTGTATAGTTTGCCAGTTTCTCTCTGTGAGGCGAACAAAGCTTTTCCAACCATTTGGGTTGGTATCGTAAAAATAAGCCCTACGAACAAAAATTGGGCATAAAAAACAGAATCAACATATTTTTGTGAGTAGAGCAAAGTAAAAATATAGGGGCAAAAGAAGATCATAATTCCTGAAACACCAGCAGCGAGAAGCACCAAGTAAAAGTATCTTTTTTTAACTGCAGAATATGCCTCCTTTTTATTCATTGTCGATAGTTTTGGAAAAGCCACACGAGAAATAGGGCTTATTGTAGTTCTTATGCTACTGGAAACTGCTGATGCGATTGAATAAACGGCAAGATCGGAAAACCCAAGTAGTACTCCTATAATTATCTTGTCGGCTTGATCCGCAATAGTATTAATACCATTCATCAGCGATAAATGCTTTCCGAAAGATATCGCACTCCTATCATCACTTTGGTTTTTCATTTTTCTTAATCCTAATGTAAAAAAATATCCTCCAAGTAAGGAACTAGCAAGCAAAGAAGTGATGAGTATGTATATTAAATCTCTTGATAAGAAAATTACGATGGATACTGATAGAAGGAAAATGACCTTGGTGATATTTTGATATTTGGCTACCTTGTTAAATTGCTTTTTCCCAGCAAAGAAAGCCTGAAAAGTTTGAAAATTGTAGATAAACGGGAAGAATAGCGAGGAAATCATAAAACATTTTCCTAACAAGAGAGACTCCGTTGAGAAATAGTAAATTCCCACTCCGAATACCACAACGCTACCAAGAATACTCCATTTAAATTTCTCTTTTGTGCCTGTAATTAAAACATGGTCATGTCCATTGGCAACTGCTTGTGTTATAGCAGCACCCATCCCGCTCAAGGTAAATAGGGACAGAATACCTAATATGGCAAATATAAAGCTGTACTGCCCATACATCTCTTTGGACAAGAACCTAGCGAAGAGAATAGAGAGGAAAAGAGAACACCCAATATCGATTCCCCGAGCTATGACTAAATAGGTGGTGTTTTTCATGTAATATCTAATGTCCAACTGTAAGCAATTACCTATTCTATCTACGAATTTATTTAGAGTAATCATGCTTAACTTCCTTAAATAAGTATTAATCTTTTGGAAAGCGATGTCATAGCAGCCCATCCATTAATTTTAATTCCTTATCAGCCAAATAATCCAAACTGTAATTCTCAAAATCATCTTCAATGCAAAGAGTGTTAGTTTTTACCACGCGAGTTCATAATAACCCTTTCTTTTTAAGAACAATTGCATAGCCTCCCTCTAACAAACAGAATGTTTTGTCAATGGATAGTGAAAGCTTTTCTAGTTTGGCAATCAAATCCATTAGAAATTCACTCTTCTTATAAAATTCCCATATTCCAATCTTAAGAAGAACGGCTGGAATTGTCCACAATACAAAATGAAGGATAAAACTTGTTAATCCACCTAATTTAATTGCTTCTACAACATAAACTCCATTTTTGTTAGCTAATCGCTTAATTTTAGGGATGCTATATCTCCTGTATCCGTGAAAACCATACAGAAAAAAACTGTATCTACTCGGAATGGTCAACATCATGTATCCATCATCTTTTAAGCACATCTTCATGCCTTTTATTGCTTTCCCATCGTTTTTTATATGTTCAAAGGACTGAATTGCTATTATAAAATCAAATTTGTGATTAAGATTTTGCAACTCTTCCGCATCATAAACTAAAAAAGAGATGTGCATGCCATTTTCTTCTTTTTCCGTTTGCCAAGCTTCATGTGCTTTTATATCAATACCCAAATAAGACCCCTTTATGGCATGTGAAGTAAAATATTGATGGTAATTCCCTTTTCCACAACCAACGTCTAATATTGTAGCATTATTTTTTTGACAGTATTTGTCTATCAAATGTTTAATGGTATTATCTGTGCAAAATCTTGCAGGGCTCTCGATCATAGCAACCCCTCCATTAATTTTAATTCCTTATCAGCCAAATAATCCAAACTGTAATTCTCTACAATAGTTTTTCTTGCATTCTCTCCCAATCGCTTCTTCATCGCTTCGTCTTCCATAAGATTTATAATAGCCTCCCTGATTGAATTTGAATCAGCATTACATAAAATACCATTCCTGCCGTGTTCAATTACCTCTTTTGTTCCATTTATTCTTGTTCCAATCACAGGCATAGCACACGCCATTGCTTCCAGTAATGTTTTTGGCATACCTTCCCATAAGGATGGCAGGATAAAAATTTCATGCTGATTTAAAATTTTTGGCAACTCATGGTTTGAAATATTCCCTAAAAAATTCACCTTAACCCCATTTTTATTAGCGAGATCCTTTAACTGCTCTTCTTGTTGTCCTGAGCCAATAATGCTGAGAGAATATGGCAATGCTTTTAAAGCTTCTAACAATGCTAAGAGATTTTTTTGTTTCGTTAATCTTCCTATAAAGCAAATTGAATTTTTCTCCCTTATTGAATTAAGTGGTTTAAAGACTTCCGTTTGAACATAATTTGGGATCAAAACATGGATGCCAGTTGGCTTATAATTTTTCTTTACATATCCAAAATTAGTTTGAGAAGTTGTGATAATCCCATCTGCAGCTTTATAACTAAGCATTTCAATAAATTTTATTATTCGCTTTTTAATTCTGTTTCTTGGCTTTTCTTTTGCAAAATTAATGGATAGCACATAACCAGTTCTAATAATCAATTTTTTTCTATAAATAAGTTTTGTTAAAACCGCGCTCCACGCTCCATACATCTGGTTTGTTTTTAGAATTTCAACATCTCTAAGTATCTTACGATGAATAAACGGCAGCATAAGCGAGTATAAAAGATTACGCGAAATGTATTTTTTGGGAACTATTGTAATATTGTCTGCAAGGTAACTTTGAAATTTTAAATCTTCTTTTTCTCCGTAAGTAAAGAAATATATGCGTTTAAAGCGCTTGCTCAGTTCGTTATATAATGCAACCTCTCTGTCTATTATTCCTGCATCACGCCATGTTTTTAAAGATATTCCTTCTGAGAAAAAGAATGCGAGAGATTTTTCTTTTAGCTTCGCTTTTGTATTGTTCTGCATAATATTTTGTCAAATAATCCTCAACAATCCTTCTACCTTCGCAGATAATTTTTTTATATCTGCGATCTTTTGTTTATATACATCTGTGATTTTTTTATCCTCTTTATTAAGCTGCTTCCCTGCGCTTTGAAGCATTTCCTCTGCTCTGGATAATTCACTGTCTATCTCTTTTGTTCTCTTTGTTATTCCTTCTTTAATGCGGTTTTTAATTATTTCTAAAATATCTTCATTCGCTTTATAGAAATTACGCCTGCTTCCTTTTACCCATACCTTTTTTACTGCGCCCCATCTTTCAAGCACGCGAATATTCACGCTTACGTTACCTTTGCTTACTTTCAGGATATCTGTGATTTCATCCAGCGAAACTGGTTCACTGGAGATATATAGAAGCGCATACATCTGACCGGCAATTGAATTCAATCCAAGATTCCCTGCCATGCTTCCAGCAATTTCAATAAAATAGTCGCGTATCTTTTCTATCTCTGAATTCATAATAAAACACCCTTTTGTTTCTTTGCGTTTAGAATGTTCTAAACATAGAATAAGATAGAAATTAATAAATGTCAAGAATTGATTTAAAGACTCCGTTCTCTTAATTCTTTATTTATTTAAAACAGAATTTATGATATTCTTGCGCTATTAAAAATGAGGGACATGGTTATGTTGAATGTTGTTATTATGGCAGGTGGGAGCGGGGAAAGATTTTGGCCAAAGAGCAGAGAAAAAAGTCCTAAGCAGTTATTGCCAATAGGTTCTAAGAATACCATGCTTCAGGAAACAGTAAAAAGAGCGCAAGCTTTAACTTCTTCAGAAAATATTTTTATAGTTACACGGGTTGGGTTAGAAAAAGAGATATATAAACAAATTCCTCATATTCCAAAAGAAAATATTATAAATGAGCCGTTTGCAAGAAATACTGCAGCAGCAATAGGGCTTGCCAATTTAATTATTCAGAAAAGAGACAATGTCTCAAGAGATTATATCTCAAAAGATAAAAATTCCATTACGGTTGTATTGCCAGCAGACCATATTATTAAAAATTTAAAACAATTTAAAAAGACAATAGCTGCTGCCTCTAAAGCGGCTGAAGAAGGGCGTCTTGTTACAATAGGCATAAAACCAAGTTATCCGGAGACTGGTTATGGATATATTCACAGAGGGGATAAGATATTTACTGAGTATGGCAGCGATACACCGTGTATTTATAAAGTAAAAGAATTCAGAGAAAAGCCTGATTTGAAAACTGCAAGAGAGTATTTTAAGAAAAGTGAGTATTATTGGAATAGCGGTATGTTTGTGTGGACAACCAATTATATAGAAGAAGCGTTTAAGGAATATATGCCTGAACTTTATAAGGCACTAAAGGTTATAGGAAATTCAATTTCATCACCGCTTAGGGATGAAATTATAAAAGTGGAGTATGCGAAGCTAGAAAAGATATCAATTGATTACGGAGTTATGGAGAGGGCAGAAAATGTAAGCGTTATAGAAGGTCTCTTTGACTGGAATGATGTAGGCTCATGGCTCGCTTTGGAGAAAGTTTATAAAAAAGATGATGATGGCAATATCGTTGTAGGAGATCATATAGGCATTGATACAAAAGATTGTATATTAATAGGGGATGAGAGTTCAATAACCACTATAGGCATTTCGGATTTAATCGTTGTAAATACGGGTGATGTTGTATTGGTCTGTAAAAAAGCAGAGGCTCAGAAAGTGAAGGAATTATTAAAACAAATTAAGAAGAATAAGAAACTTTCCAAATTGGTTAAATAAATGCTAAATATCTGGATTCAATTCTCAATAGGCGCAATTATAATTATTCTTGCCGGTTTTAAGTTAGCTAAGTATGGGGATATAATTGCTGAAAAGACAGGGATTGGCAGGGCATGGATAGGAATGATATTTCTTGCCGGCGCAACAGCGCTTCCTGAATTTTTTACCACGTGCAATTCCATAGTTATTGAGAAAGCTCCTAATTTAGCTGTAGGCAATGTCCTTGGAAGTATCATGTTTAATCTTTTTATAATTGCGATACTTGACATTATTCAAGGTCATGGACCGATTTTAAGGAAAGTAAATCTTGGGCTGATTTTACTCGGAGCAATTTCTGTGATCCTCTCAGTAGCGGCGGTTTTGGGGATGTTATTGAAAGATGCAATGTCAGTCTTTTCTATAGGTACTGCAAGTTTCTTGATAATAGGAATATATTTAGTAGGTATGCGGCTTTCCTTTAGATATCAATATCGGGAAGTGAGCCCCGTTAGAAGTAATCCCGAAAGTTTTCGCGGTGTTGCACATCTGGTACGGACTTCTAACGGGGTAAATGAAGAAAAAAAATATGAGAATGTTTCCGTTGCAAAAACAGTTTTTGGCTATTTGCTTTGTGCTGCATCTATTTTTGGCGGAAGCGTCTGGGTTGCTCATACTGCTAAAATTATAGCTGTAGGAACTGGTTTAGGGGAAACTTTTGTTGGCAGTCTTTTCCTTGCTATAGTAACATCTCTTCCAGAGCTTATGGCAACAATAGGAGCAGTTAAACTGGGTCTTTTTGATATGGCGATTGGAAATATATTTGGAAGTAACATGCTCAATATAGTGCTGATGCCAATCAGCGATATCCTATACAGAACAGGTTCTATATATGCCTATCTATCTTCTACTCATATCCTGACAGCAGTTGCAGGAATCCTTTTAACAATGATTGTAATAATCGGGATCATTTATCGCTCAAAAAAATCATTTCTTAAACTTGGCTGGGACGCAATAGCTATAATTATAGTATATATTGCTAGTACGTATATGATATTTAGGTTGAGGTGATAAATATTTACAAAATAACAAAGGGGGATGTAAGATGGACTTAAAAGATCTGATTCGGGATGTGCCTGATTTTCCAAAGAAGGGTATAATCTTCAAAGATATAACTACATTGCTTAAGGATAAAGATGCGTTTAGAGAGGCGGTTGATAAACTTGCGGAAGAATGCAATGGGAAAAAGATTGATACAGTAGTTGCTGTAGAGGCAAGAGGTTTTATATTCGGCGGAGTGTTAGCGTACAAACTCGGAGCAGGATTTGTGCCGCTCAGAAAACCAGGAAAACTTCCATCTAAAACAATAAAGGAAACTTACGAATTGGAGTACGGTACTGATACACTAGAAATACATGAAGATGCAATAAAACCAGGAGATAATGTCTTGGTTATAGATGACCTTCTTGCAACAGGCGGAACGAGTTTAGCAACAGTTAAACTTGTTGAGAAACTTGGCGGGAATATATCAAAGATCGTGTTTCTTATAGATCTTACATTTTTGAAAGGCGCTGAGAAACTTGAAGGATACGATGTAAGTTCGTTGATAGAATATTAATAGAAAGGGAAAAGAAAAAAATTATGACATTAAAACAGAAGCCTGCGAAGGGCTTGACAAAAAACATACAATGTATACACTGAAGAGACAATTAACTCCCTATTATTGCAAAAGCAATAGTAGGCTAATTAACTCCCCGCCTTTGCTACGGCAACGGCGGGATTTTTTTATATAGGAGACACCATGGAAAGAGTAATGATTTTTATTGATGGTAGTAATTTTTATCATGGATTCAAAGATTGCCTAAAGAACACTAAATTAGAAAAAGCCAAAATAGATATTGAAAAATTTTGTAATATTTTAACTGGCAGACAGAGAAGGTTGATTCAGGTATATTATTATAACGTTTCTCTAAAACAAAAAGATGACCCTCCAAAATATTCAAAACAACAAAGATTTATACAAGCAATAAAAAAAATACCCCATCTTACTGTGAAATTAGGAAGAAGAGTAAAAAGAGACAAGATAATTAAATGTCATAAATGCGAGAAGAGTTTTACTGTCATTAAATGTCCTAATTGTAAGGCAGATTTAGAACCATTTACTTATACTGAAAAAGGAGTAGATATATCAATTGCTGTTGATATGATAGTAAATGCGATTGATAATACCTATGATACTGCAATACTTGTAAGCGGCGATGGAGATTTTGTCCCTGTTGTTCAAGAAGTAAAAAGAATTAAAAATGTTGAAAATGCCTATTTTTTAAACGAAGTTGGCAAAAGATATTATGTTTCTAAAACGTGTAAATTTATAGAATTAACAAAAGAGTATCTCAAGAATTGTTTGCTTCATTCATCATCTTAAAAATGATAACCTGCGCCTGTAGCTCAGTAATGGATAGAGCAAGGGATTCCTAATCCCTGTGTCGGAGGTTCGAATCCTCTCAGGCGTACAAGATTTAGCAAGTTGAAAATATATATTTTTTGTGATATAAATTTTTGTGAATTCGGGGCGATTAACTCAGCGGTAGAGTGCTACTTTCACAGAGTAGAAGTCACTGGTTCAAACCCAGTATCGCCCACTAAACTGGGAGGATATTGAATATGAAATGCGATACGTGTGGTAAAGATGTTACTAAGGTAAAAAGGATTGTTCTTGAGAAAGGCTATGATAGGACACAAGCAAGAGCAATTTATAATTGTGAGGAGTGTTATAAGAAGAAGGAAGCTAATATAGAGAAGAGCGTTCATGGTAAAGTGAAAGAGAAAGGTGAAAGCAAATGACAGGGCTGGAGAATGATATTAAGTTATTGATTCAGGTTCAAGAGCTGGATGCGCAGATACAAAATTTAGATACCGAGATAAAAAGAATACCCGAAGAAATGGACGCTCATTATAGGAGTTTTAAGGCAAAGAAAGACGAGTTAACAGTTTTAGAGTCAGAGCTTGTTGAAATTCAGAAGAATAGAAAGTTGAAAGAGGTTGAACTTGACAGTGGGACAGAGGAAATAAAAAAATATAAAACACAACAGACTTCTGTTAAGACGAATAAAGAATATACTTCTCTTCAGCATGAGATTGAACAAATACAAGAGAAAAATTCTATATTAGAAGATGAGATACTCTCATTAATGGAGCAATCAGATACAGCGCATGAAAATATAGAAAAAAAGGCGGAGGAGATTAAGCTGGAGAATGGAAAACTTGAACGGGAGGAGCAAGAGAATAAGAAGAAAATAGCGCGGTTTGAACAGGAACTTCAAAAAAGACAAAAGGAGCGCAAGAATTTAGTTATTACTGTAGATAGCGCTATTGTAGCCAAATATGAAAGAATTAGAGATTTGAAGAATGGAATAGGTATTGTAAATATCAGCGATGGAACATGCGGAGGCTGTCATATGGAATTACCTCCGCAGATTATAAATGATGCAAAGACAGGTAATGGAATTACTGTATGTGAAAGATGTTCGCGTATATTGTATGTAGCGGAAAGTGATTAGATGGATGAGTTAACTATATATGTTGACGGGGCATCAGCGGGTAATCCTGGAAAAGCGGGCATTGGCATTGTGTTCTTTTGCGGAGGAAAGAAGATAAAGGAATATTCTCAATGCATAGGAGTTACAACAAATAATGTGGCTGAGTATATGGCTGTAGTTTTTGCCATGCAGGAAGCTTTGATCGTAAATGTGAGAAACATTACTGTATTTTCAGATAGTGAACTTATTGTAAATCAAATAAACGGCGTTTACAAAGTCAAAGATAATAACTTGTTTCGCCTGTATAAACAGGTTCAGCATCTAAAAAACGGCTTTAAAAAGTTTAGTATTACACATATAAAACGAGCTGGTAATAAAGAAGCCGATAAATTAGCTAAGCAGGTCGGTTGACCGTTCCGACACATGTCGGAAAGGAAAGTCCGGGCTCCGGAGAGCAAGATGTCCCATAACCTGGGATGGAAGCGATTCCAAGGAAAGTGCAGCAGAAAGCAAACTTCCAAGTGTCTGATTAGGTGCTTGGTAAAGTTGAAATGGCGTGGTAAGAGCACACCGGTCTGATAGCGATATCAGGCGCAAGGCAAACCCCATCTGGAGAAAGGCTAAGTAAGAGGGAAGAGACTGCTCGTCTCAATTTAACCCTTGGGTAAGCCGCTAGATGTCGATGGCAACATCGGTGCAAGATAGATGGTCAACTATTACAGAACCCGGCTTATAGACCTGCTTATTTTTATTCTTTGCTCAAGATAATCTTTCAGTTCGTTATATCCATTTATCTCCATAATTTCCTGATTCCGCATATCAGTTCTTCAACAAGTTTTTCTTTTTTGACTCCTTTGACGATTTTTCCATTACAGAATAGAATCCCTGAGGTTTTTCCTCCTGCAACTCCAATATCAGCTTCCTTGGCTTCACCCGGGCCGTTTACTTCGCAGCCCATGACAGCGATTTTTATACACGGGAGTGGTGGAATAATAGTCTCAAGCTGTTTTTTTAGTTCTGTTACAGCCGCTATAACATCTATCCTACATCTGCCGCATGTGGGACAGGAAATAATTTCAGGACCGTATTCTCTGAGTTTTATAGATTGTAATATCTGAAAGCCTGCTTTTACTTCTTCTTCAGGAGGTGCAGTCAATGAAACCCTGAGAGTATCTCCAATGCCTTCTGAGAGTAGTATGCCTAGTCCAACAGATGATTTAATAAGCCCTTCGGGCAATGGTCCAGCCTCTGTAATCCCAAGGTGAAACGGATAATCGCATTTACCTGCCATTTGCCTGTAAGCTTCTACGGTGGAGAGTACGTTTGAAGATTTTAGTGATATGATAATATTGTAAAATTTATGCTTTTCAAAAATCTTTAGATACTTGAGACATTCATCTACCATTAGTTTCGGATTTCGGATTTCGGATTTCGGATTTTTCTTTATTGAGCCACTATTTACCCCTACTCTGATTGCTGTGCCTTTTTCCGATGCTGCAGAGATGATCATACCAAGATGCTTTTGGCTGGAAATATTTCCCGGGTTAAGTCTTAATTTATCAACACCCTGTTTTACTGCTTCCAATGCAAGTTTGTATGAAAAATGTATATCTGCAACAAGAGGGATGTTAATCTGTTTTTTTATCTCTCCTAAACATTTTGCCGTTTTGATATCAGGAACTGCAACCCTTATAATTTCACAGCCTGTTTTCTCCAGACTTCTTATTTGAGAAACCGTCCCATCAATATCCCTTGTATCTGTTTTTGCCATAGACTGAACAGATATCGGAGCATCTCCGCCTATTATAATATTCCCAACTTTAACAGGTCTGGTTTTACGGCGTTTGATTGGATAATTGATTGTTTTGTGAGGTATTTTTTCCATGGAAGATATTTTTTATTTTTTCAACATTTCTCATAATATCATTAAACGATATGTATATCATTAAGGTTAGAAGAAACGCAATGCCGAATTTTGTTGTCCATTCAAGCCATTTCTCGCTGACTGGTTTGCCTTTTATGGCTTCTATTAGAAAAAAAAGCGCATGTCCGCCATCCAGCACGGGGATTGGAAGCATATTAAGTACAGCAAGACTTATACTTAGCATAGCAATGAAATAAAATAGGTTCATAAGTCCTTCTTTTGCCTGTTTGTCTGCAAGCTGCGCAATCATTATGGGCCCGCCAAGTGTTTTAATAGATATTTCCCTTTTTATAAGCATCCATATGTGTCTGTATGTAAGGACTGTCAAACTTATGGTTTGACTGCATCCTTGAACAAGCGCTCCGATTGGACCATACTTACGCGTTATTGTTTTAAATTCAGGAATTATTCCTATGAGTCCAATGTCCAGCGTTTTATTAAGTTTAGGTACAACGTTTATTTTCAATTGCTCCTTTTCACGCTTTATTGTAAGTGAAATTTTCTCTCCAGCGCTGTTATGAATGATTTCTGTCATATCATTCCATGACGATATTTTTTTATCATTAATAAATAAAACAACGTCTCCTTTTCTGATGCCGGCTTTGTATGCAGGGCTTTCAGTATCAACAACGTCTATTACAGGTGGAATAAATGGAGATACTCCCAGATATCCGCCGCCTTTTTCTTTGTTAAGCTCTGTTTTAATCTGAATGTTTTTTCTTTCCCCGTTTCTGTCAATGAGTATAGATATTGTGGAATTTGGATGAGTCAGGACAATATGTTTAAACTTAATCCAATCTTTGATCTGCTTGCCATTTGCTTTGAGTATTATATCTCCCTTTTTCAGGTCAGCTTTAGAACCGGGCGAGCCTTCAGCTATTTCTCCGATTTTAGCCTCAAAATATGGGACTTCTATGCCTGTAAAGAAGATGCAGGAAAAGATAAAAACTGCCAGCAGTATATTCATAAAGGGACCTGCAAGTATCACAAGTGTTCTCTGAAAAGGACTCTTGGAATAGAACTCCCATACAGCGCCTGTTTTTTCTTCAGCAGATTCTCCAGCAAGTTTTACATATCCTCCCAAAGGCGCGGCAGAGATTAAATATTCCGTATCTCCTTTCTTAAAGCCAATAAGCTTAGGACCAAATCCCAAAGAGAATTTTTCTACTTTAATGCCAAGCCATTTAGCTACAAGAAAATGTCCCATTTCATGTACGAAAACCAGAATACTTATTACAATAATGAATGGAAGTATATGAATCAGCCAATTTATAGCAAACATGTTTTCCTAGCCCAAGCATCAGATGCAAGGATATTATCAAGACGTGGATTTTGAATAACATTATGCTTATTCATAACCTTTTCTATTATTTGAGGAATATCTGAAAATTTTATTTTTTTCTTGAGAAACAGATTAACAGCAGCGTCATTTGCGCTATTAAGAACAGCCGGCATAGTTCCGCCAATTGCGCCTGCTTTATAAGCAAGTTTCAGGCATGGAAATTTATCAAAGTTTGGAGTTGAAAAATTAAACTGAGATATTTTTGCTAAATCTAAAGGTTCTAGTTGCGTAGGCATTCGCTCCGGATACGTTAATGCGTACTGAATAGGCATCTTCATATCAGGAATTCCAAGCAGGGCAAATACTGAGCCATCAATAAATTCTACCATGGAATGAATAATACATTCAGGATGTATTATAACCTCAATTTTTGAGATATCTATTCCAAACAGCCAATGCGCCTCTATAACCTCCAGCCCCTTATTCATGAGCGTTGCAGAATCTATGCTTATTTTTCTTCCCATTTTCCACACAGGGTGAGCCAGTGCCTGCTCAGGACTGATATTATGCAAGCTTTTTTCTTTGTAAAACGGACCTCCTGAAGCTGTAAGAATAATTCTCTTTATATCCTTTTTATCTTTTCCGTCAAGGCACTGAAAAACAGCATTATGTTCACTATCCACAGGAAGGAGTTTCGCTCCTTTTCTCTTAGCATCTTTTAACATAATTTCACCTGCAGCAACCAGCAGTTCCTTAGCCGCAATTGCAATATGCTTGCCTTTCTTTATTGCTTCCAGAGTTGGTATCAGTCCGGTTATACCTGTAATTGCAGATACTACAATATCAACTTCGTCAAGTGTTGATATTTTGACGAGACTTTCACGCCCGCATTCTATTTTTACATTTTTATCATTGATAGAATTGCGAAGCTGATCTCGTATCTTTTCATCCATTACTACAACAAATTTGGGATGAAACCGGTTTATCTGTTTCTCTAAAAGGTTGATATTAGCTTTGCCTGATATGGCTGTAACTTTGAATTTGTCCGGAAAGGATTTTACAATCTCAAGAGTATTTCTGCCAATTGAACCTGTTGCTCCAAGAACAGCAATATTTTTCATTTTGTATTTGACTCATAAACACTCACGCATTTTCTAGCGCTGATATTTTCAAAACAGACCACCCCATTTATTTTGGCAAATAATGTCCAATCCCTTCCACAGCCAACGTTTCTTCCCGGAGAGAATTTTGTTCCGCGCTGACGAACAATAATACTACCAGCTTTTACAGTCTGCCCACCAGAACACTTTATGCCAAGTCTCCGCCCTGCACTATCTCTCCCATTCCTAGAACTTCCCAGCCCTTTTTTATGCGCCATAATATATCTCCTGACTTTTTAATGTATTGGGGAGTATATTGATTTTCCAATCTGTTGTCAACTGGATTAGCCAATTCAGGAATTTTGTATTTTTAAAGTTTATTGACATACAGTGGGAATTGATTACAGAGACTAGTCACCATTGATAAGGTCTGTTTAAGATTATCTATATCATTAATATTCGTAAGCACCTTTGTTATCATTTCTGCGATGAGTTTCATTGCAGGTTCTTTCATGCCTCTTGTAGTTACAGCAGGAGTTCCTATTCTTATGCCGCTTGTAATAAATGGGCTTTGCTTATCAAATGGAATAGCATTTTTGTTTACTGTTATTCCGGCAACATCCAATGCCTTCTCTGCATCCTTGCCTGAGATCCCCTTATTAGTTAAATCCAGTAGTATAAGATGGGTATCTGTTCCACCGGAAACAAGCCGAAAGTCTCTTTTATTCAGTTCTGAGGCAAGTGCCTTAGCATTTTTTATAATCTGTTTCTGATAATCATTAAATCCTTTTGCCATAGCTTCCTTGAATGCAACAGCTTTAGCAGCTATAACATGCATCAGTGGTCCTCCCTGAATACCGGGAAAAATCATTTTATCTATCTGTTTTGCATATTTTTCCCTGCAAAGAATCATACCCCCGCGTGGTCCTCTTAATGTTTTATGTGTAGTGGTAGTAACAAAATCAGCGTATGGAATAGGGCTTGGATAAATTTTTGCTGCAACAAGTCCTGCGAAATGAGCCATATCTACCATAAGGTATGCATTTACTTTATCTGCAATCTTTCTAAATGCTTGGAAATCTATTATCCGCGAATAAGCGCTGCCACCAGCAATAATCAGTTTGGGTTTTTGTTTCAGGGCTAGTTGTTCTATCTCATTGTAGTCTATTATTTCTGTTTTTCTGTCTACGCCATACTGAACAATATTGAAATATTTGCCTGAAAAGTTTACTTGACTGCCGTGTGTTAAATGTCCGCCATGACTTAGGTTCATACCAAGGATTGTATCTCCCACATCCAACATGGAAAAATAAACCGCCATATTTGCCTGTGAACCGGAATGCGGCTGCACATTTGCATGGTCAGCTCCAAAAATCTCTTTTGCTCTATTTATAGCCAGGTCTTCAACAACATCAACAAATTCGCATCCACCATAGTATCTTTTGCGAGGATAACCTTCTGCGTATTTATTGGTCATTACTGAGCTCTGAGCCTCAAGCACAGCATCGCTTACGAAATTCTCTGACGCAATAAGCTCAAGGTTTGAAGATTGTCTTTTTGTTTCGTTATAGATTGCTTTTGCTACTTCCGGATCAGTTGTTTTTAAATTACTCATATTACTTTTTTAAAGTCCTCATGTATTTGCTTTCAATTTCTTTGATTTTTTTTATTCTCTGCTTATGACGAGGCGCATTACTGAATTTCGTCCGGAGCCATACTTTAACTATTTCTTTTGCTAAATTTTCTTTAACCACTCGTCCGCCAATTGTTAAAATATTTGCATCATTATGTTCCATGCTCATCTTTGCTGTGAATACATCATTGCACAAAGCTGCTCTAATACCAGGAAACTTGTTGGCTGACATACACATACCCAAACCAGTTCCGCATATCAATATACCCTTTTTATATTTACCCGCTCTCACCGCTTCAGCCAGCGCTAATGCAAAATCCGGATAGTCAACGGCTTTTTCAGATGATGTGCCAAAATCAGTATATTTATAGCCTAAGTCTTTTAAAAATGACTTAAGAGTTTCTTTTAAATGCCATCCACCGTGATCAGCAGCTATTGCGACCTTATCTTTGTTATCCATCAATTTTTCCTATAACCTTTATTAAACATTTCTCTATTTCTTCAAGACAATATTTATATGCATCATAAGATAATCCGATAGGATCTGCTATATCCTGATTCTTATCCTTGATTTCTGCAAACTCTTTAAGCAGAAGGACATTGTCCCTTTCTTTTTTGGCAATATGCGATACTTCATCTTTGTGTTTTTGAGTCATTACCAGAACAAGGTCAGCTTTATTTACTGTTTCCTCGGTTAGTCTGTTTGACCTGTATGAAGATACATCTATGCCTTGCTCAGTCATAATCTTCTGTGTCATGTGAACCGGAGGGAATCCTTCATATGTATGAGTTCCAGCAGAGATAATTTTATACTTACTGGATTCCTTAATTCCTTTTTCAGAAAGCATCTTTTTAAGTAATCCCTCAGCCATAATACTGCGACAGCTGTTCCCAGTACAAACAAAAAGGATAATTTTTTGCGTATTTTTTCTTTGTGCCTGTGTGCCTTTGTCACTTTGTGCCTTCTCTTTATCCATGTGCCAAATCTTAGCATGAGATATAGAGTTAAGTCAAGAAATCCATCTTTATTGCTCTTCAAAGGAGAGTATATATTTTTTTGAGGGAACGGTCAACACATCATTACCCCCCTGGGCAGAAAAAGACTGATCTAATCTAATCGCAGTATCAAGGTCAATAGGAGGAATCATAAGCAAGCGCTTGTCCAGATTCGGCACCTTATCTTTAGCTAATTGCCAAGGCGTTTTGTTCTCTTTGTAAGTATTGGGTCTATGGAGATTAAAGAATAGCTGGT
>JAUWOV010000002.1 GCA_030611945.1 bacterium
ACGGGCGGACATGGCGGAGGAGATAAAAGGCTTCTGGATATGCTTTTCAAAGAAGGTATTCCTGATCCTCTTGGGCATCAGGCTGGTTCATGGGGTGGTGCTATGTCAGTATTGATTGGAATTGCCGGAAATAAGTCCATAAAAACTGGGAAGCTCGTTAAGATTAAAGAATTACTTAAATGAAATCTATTCTTACTTCTCAATTTCAATCCCTACATATTTAACCGCATTATTAAAAGAAATATCCTTAATAATATGTCCTAGAAATTTTACATCATTTGGTAATTCGCCATTTTCAACATCCTGCGCAATAATATTACATAGAATTCTTCTGAAATATTCGTGTCTTGGATACGAGAGAAAGCTGCGCGAATCAGTAAGCATGCCAATAAAGCGGCTCAAAAGTCCGGTGCAGGATAAAGCGTTTATCTGCTTTTCAATACCATCTTTACGGTCAAGGAACCACCATGCCGACCCAAATTGTATCTTGCTTGGAATTGAAGAATCTTGAAAATTACCGGCCATTGTAGCTAGAACCTCGTTATCTCTTGGATTTAGATTATAAAGAATTGTCTTTGGCAGCTTGCCCATAAGATGTAATCTGTCAAGAAATCTTGATAGAGGTACAGCAATCTCAATATCGCCGACAGAATCAAATCCTATATCAGCGCCTAACTTCCTGAACATAAGAGTATTATTGTTTCTCATAGCTCCAAGATGGAGCTGCTGAGCCCAATTTTTCTCATAATCCATAATTCCAAATTCAACCATCATTGCAGATTTAAATTTTAAAACTTCTTCTAAAGAAAGCTCTTTTCTTGAGCGCACTTTATTGAAAATAGTTTTTATTCCGCTTTTTGTATAATCTTCTGCATAAGCCGTCTCAATGCCATGATCAGAGATACGGCAGCCCATCTGATGAAAAAAATCATGCCGTTTTCTAATTGCATCCAAAAAGTCCATATAATCATTAATGCTAATCTCGCTTGCCTTTTCCAGTGTATTGACCCATTCATTAAATTTCTCAACTTTTTCAACAGCCATAGCTTTGTCGGGACGGAATGTAGGTAGTACTTTAATATTAAAACTGCTATCGTTCTTAATTTGTTTATGATACATAAGGCTGTCTGTCGGATCATCCGTTGTGCATATTGCCTTAACATTCATCATTTGCATAAGACCGCGAGCTCTAAATTCTTCTTTATGAAGCATGCCGCTGCATTTTTCGTAAATTCCACACGCTGCAGAGGGGTTTAGAAGCTCGTTTATTCCAAAATAGCGGTTCAATTCCAGCAGTGTCCAGTGATATAACTGGTTGCGTACTAAAAAAGGAACTGTTTTAGCCCACGCTTTAAATTTTTCATAGTCATCTGCATCACCTGTACAAAAACGTTCTTCAATGCCATTGGATCTCATAGCGCGCCATTTATAGTGATCGCCTCCAAGCCATACTTCGCTAAGATTCTTGAATTGCTTATTCTCAGCAATGTCCTGTACTGGTAAATGGCAGTGATAATCAAATATCGACATGTTTTTAGCATATTCATGAAAAAGAGTTTGGGCGGTTTTTGTATGCAACAAAAAATTTTCATCCATAAATTTGATTTTCACCAATTAATTCCCCCATATTATTCAGCCAAATATTACTCTAATTAAGATAAAAAGGAAAGAATTAGTTAGGACGCAATTTGAGATATCTGTCAAGATAGTAACGTGCTTTCAGCTTGTCTTTTAAATACCATCCATAAGCTATTGCAGCGCTTTTTAATGCCTTTGCATAATATGGATTGAGTTTCAGAACCTCTTCAAATTCTCTTATAGCTAGTCTCGGCTTTCTCTGTCGAAGAAGGCAAAATCCCTTCATATAAATAGGCTTAATATAATTCGCTCTTAATTTTATCGCATTATCAAACTGCATGATTGCGTTGCTATACTTTTTGCCAATGGCATAGGAAAGACCCATATTGTAATGGTCCTGAGGCAATATAAACTGCTGCGGTCTTGGCCACATTGCAAAAAATAAAAAAGCAGTAAATAAAAAGGAGAAAACTAGTTTCTTTAAATCTTTGTCCCTTGCTTTCTTCCATAGCCAATCAATAAAAAATCCTGTAAATAATATTAAAAATGGAACTATAGGCTGGCGAAATCTTGATAGGACATAAAAAGCCATTACAGAGCAAAAACAGCCAATGATTATTAAATATACAAGTAAATACCTTTGCCAGTTTCGAATGGATACAATAATGCCTATTATTCCCATTGAGGCTATAAAAGCGAAACTGGGAAGAGGAAGGCTCAGAAGACCGGAAAATTTTCTTGATAAATAAAAATTGGAATTATTTGGTATCTCGTATCCGTTCCAGAAAGCAGCAAATTTATTTGCCTGCTGTTTGAACCATTTAGAAGGTGTTTTGGAAGCTGTTTTTAAAATATTAAAACATGTTTGTATCTGATTTTTTTCGGTATATGTATCGTCCTGTATCTGGTAAAATCCACAACCGGTAGATCTTGAATCGTGTCCGCATATAAATGCGTTTACTCCTTGCGATGACATAGAAAACAAATTAACTCCAACAATATGATTGCGAATAAAAAGAGGTGTAAGCGCTAATAAAACACCAAAGAAAAAACACATAAATCGTCCAATTAAGAGTTTTTTATTCTTTAGCGTTACATAAACAACCCATATCAAAATAAATAGAACCAATATGATATTATTTGGTCTGCATAGTATCAATAGACCGAGCACAATTCCAGGAATTAACCATATAGCAGCTCTTTTACTCTTTGAGAGCCGTGTAATAGAAAAAACTAAAAGAACAGTTAGAAAAACTGCGATAGTTACACGCAATAATTCTCCTTCATAGAAGATCAATACTCCATACAAGCTGCAAATAATTCCTGATATTACACCAACAGTCCGATTAAAGATCCTGTTTCCTGTTAAGTACAATAAAACACATATTCCCGCCCCCAAGATCATTTGGAATATTCTTGCCATGACAGAACTATGCCCAAATAAGCTGTACATTAAGGCAAGAAAGTATGGATAAAGAGGAGATTGCGAATAAATGTCTTTTCCTCCCAAAATATCCCCTTTTGAAATTTGAATGGCAAACTGGTCAAATCTTTGTTGGTCCAGTCCTGCTGGAATATTATAAAACATCGGATTATCCCTCATCTGATACAGGTAAATAAATCTTATGGATAAGGCAAAGATGAAGATTACGAGAGGAATGAAGACAGAATTTTTAATTTTCAATTTTCTTAATCTTTTTTCTATCGGGTTTTTTTATTACGCCATTTTCTGTTATTATTGCGGATATGAATTTTGCAGGAGTTACATCAAAAGCAGGATTATATACATTTATATTTTTTGGAGCAATTCTTTTGCCGTATAGATTTGTTATTTCTTCAGGAGACCTTTGCTCAATTGGAATCTGTTTCCCTGATTTTATTTTCATATCAAATGTGGAAATAGGAGCAGCTACATAAAAAGGGATTTTATGCGCTTTTGCAAGTACTGCCAGGCTGTACGTGCCTATTTTATTTGCGGTATCTCCATTAGAGGCGATTCTATCTGCCCCTACTATTACGCAATTTATTTTTCCATCTTTCATTAATGAACCTGCCATATTATCGCAGATTAATGTAACATCAATCCCAGCCTGCATCAGTTCCCATGTTGTAAGCCTGGCTCCCTGCAGTAATGGTCGAGTTTCGTCTGCATAAACTCTTATCTTCTTGCCTTGCTCGTTTGCATTAAAAATCACACCCAGAGCTGTTCCGTAATCAGCGGTTGCTAATCCTCCGGCATTACAATGAGTTAAAATCACATCTCCGTCTTTTATAAGCCTTGCCCCGTTTTTACCGATATTTCTGCAAATATTCTTATCTTCCTCTATAATCTTTTGCGCTTCGTTTAACAATTTAGATTTTATTGTATTAATTGACAGGTCGCTATGTTTCTTGCAACATATACGCATTCTATCCAGCGCCCAGAAAAGATTAACTGCAGTAGGTCTTGAGGATGATAGATAGGATATAACTTGTTCCAGTCGTTTTTTGAACTGAGCATAACCTTTTGCCTTTGAATCCTGCATGCCCACAACCACACCCAATGCTCCGGCAATGCCTATGGCAGGAGCCCCCCGAACCCTCAAATTCCTGATTGCTTCCCATATACTTTCTACAGTATCGCAATATATGTGCTTAAACTTGTTTGGAAGCAAAGTCTGATCTATTAACTTAATTTTCCCTCTGTCCCACTTAATTGTTTCAACAGGCATTACTTAACTCCTAATTATCTTTTTCATAATCTCCGAAGTTGATTTCCCCTTTACTTCCGGAATAGTGACAACCTTTCCACCATGCGATATTACTGTGTCTCTTCCAATAATCTCATCTATCTTATAGTCTCCTCCTTTTACCAGAATATCAGGGAGCAGTGCGGAGATGGTTTTTGCCGGATCCAATTCATTAAAAATCACAACATAATCAACAAATTCAAAAGCAGAGAGTATTTCAGCGCGCTCATCCTGAGGGAATAGAGGTCTTTTATTACCTTTTAAGAGTTTTACGGATCTGTCACTGTTTATAGCAACTATAAGTATATCGCAAAGCTTTTTTGCAGCTCTTAAATATTTTATGTGTCCAACATGTATGAGATCAAAACAACCGTTTGTAAAACCTATCTTTTTCCCTTGCTTTTTTAAAGAGTCTATTATTCCTTTTAACTCGGAAAGAGATTTGTGTTTATCTTTGCTCACAATATAATTTTTCTTCTACAAGTTTACAGATTATGTGAATTACTGTAATGTGAGCTTCCTGAATACGGGGAGTGCTTGAGGAATGGGCAACGAAGCATAAATCTGCTATTTTTGAAAGCTCTCCACCTTCTCCACCTGAAAAGCCGATAGTCGTAAGTTTCATAGCTTTTGCTTTGCGGATGCCAGCTAATACATTCTCAGAATTTCCGCTTGTTGATATACCCAAAGCTATATCTTTCGGAGTTCCTAATGCCTCTATCTGACGCGAAAAAATCTCATTAAAACTGTAGTCATTAGATATTGAGGTTATTACTGAACTATCTGTAGTTAAGGCAATTGCCGGCAGCGCGTTTCGTTCCAGTTCAAACCTGCCAACCAGTTCTCCAGCAAGATGCTGCGCATCAGCAGCACTGCCTCCATTTCCAAAAACAAGCAGCTTCCCTCCACTGCTCAATATATCAGCAATGCTGTTTACTATCTTAACTATAACGTCAACCTGATGAGCTATAATATCCTGCTTTACTGCGATGCTTTCCTCGATTATTTCTATTATTTGTTTGTGCATAAACTCATCCCCTACCCCTTCTCTTGACAAAGAAGGGAAAAACATCTACTTACCGTTTAACTCGTCTGAATCCGGAGCATTCAATCACATTAATTTTTGAATCTGCCAGCAAACGGTCAAACATGAGATTTAATCCCAGATTATCACTTGCTATATGCCCTGCGATTATAACGTTTAAGTGATTCTTTTCAGCCTCTTTTCTGTGATCCTCACTTAAATGCATACACACAATCGTGTTTATATCACTCGCTGGAAGCATTTTGAATATATCCTTTGAGCCCTCCGTTCCGCCTGTCATATCCACGAATATTTTGCCGGCGCTTCTTTCCTTTGAGCCAATAAGAATATTAGGACCTGCGCCATTCATCGCAGCTTGCTTATACTCATCTAGTCCCAGCAACATATCTATAACCTTGCCCATTGTATAAGGTTTTTCTTTGTCAAAGAGCCTCTGCAAGTATGTCGCCACCATATTATCAGCAGGTGTATGAAGGTTCATAAAAGGCAATCCGATTAATCTGGCTGCGTCAACTGCTCTTGTATGATTTATCGGCATAAGCCTTCTCTGAACTTCCTTAACCCTATGTTCCATCAGGCTTTCTGCTACGTTAATTGGTACGCCGTGCAAGCTGAGAATATTTGCCTGCATCTTCATTACGTCATACAGCATTGCATATGGCAAGCCCTCAGGATGATGAGCTATAACTGCATCTATCTGTTTGCCTCTATTTTTTAGAGTATCTGCCAGAATAAGCTCGCCCACTTCAATATCTATACCAACAAGCACAGTTTTAAGCGTCTCATTATCGCAGTCATTTAATATTCTTGAATCAGAATACGGATTTTTAAGGGATTCTTTATCAAAAAATTCCTTCTCTTTTTTCTTTAATTCCTCATATTTATTCTTATTTTTCTTAAGTTCAAGCAAAACAGTTTGTTTGCCCCTTGGATCATTTTCAATCCCAATCTTAATTGCTTTTCTGTAGAGCTCTTTCAGGTTCATATGATTTTACACTCCTTTATTTTTATTAATTAGTTCTACAATTCTATCCCAGATTCTATGGGCTACTTCTTCTTTAGTCCACTTTGGCAATTCTTCCACATCATTAGCTCTATCGATTATTTTCACAATATTAGTCTCGCTTTCAAAGCCTGCGTCAGGCTGAGTTATATCATTAACCACTATTAAATCCAGGTTTTTCTTCTTTAATTTTGTCTTGGCATTTTTTATAAGATTATTGGTTTCTGCTGCAAAGCCGACAGTAATTCTACCATTTTTTATTTTGCCCAGTTTTTCTAATATATCATCCGTAGGCTTCATATCTATTTTTAACATACCTTTTCTTTTTATTTTATTTTTCTCTGTCTTTTTGGGTTTAAAATCACCAATAGCAGCAGCCATTACTAAAATATCAGCATGCTTAAAACTATCCAGAACGGCTTTCCCCATTTGATCCGCGGTTTCCACTGGAATATATTTTACATTCTTGGGAGGAACCAAAAATGTTTTCCCGCTTATTAACGTTACATCTGCTTCTCTTGCCAGCGCACCACGCGCCAGAGCAAATCCCATTTTCCCTGTAGCCGGATTTCCAATAAATCTCACCGGGTCTATATACTCTCTCGTACCGCCTGCTGTTACAATAACCCTTTTTCCTTTTAGGTCATATGTATCAAAAAGATTGCCCCCAATTAAGGTATCAACAACACGAGAAACGATTGAGTCCACTGATGCCAGTCTTCCCTCTCCTTCTTTTCCACATGCCAACTTTCCGTACTCAGGATTAATAAATTTGACACCAGCTATCTGCAGTTTTTTCTCATTATGTTTGTATATGTGACTTTTATACATCCTCTCATTCATAGCAGGAGCCATCAAAACAGGTTTGTTCCCGGCAGACAGTAATGTTGTGGAGAGAAGGTCATCTGCAATGCCGCTTGCTACTTTCCCTATAATATTGGCAGTTGCCGGCGCTATAAGAAACAAGTCAGCAGTATCACTTATAGTTATGTGAGGCAGAGGACCTTCAAGACTGCCCGAGTCATGGAACATGTTAATATACACAGGATTCTGCGAGAGTGTCCGTAATGTTGTCTCTCCAATGAAGTTAACAGCATTCACGGTCATGACAACCCTGACATTTGCATTCAAGTCTTTTAATCTTCTTATTATCTCTGCGGTTTTATATGCCGCAATACTGCCTGTAACACCAAAAATTATCGTTTTTCCTGTTAGCATCTTACTTCTTCTTTTTCCCCTTTTTCTCTTTATCCTTCGCCGTTGTTTCAGTCTCCACTTTTTCTTTTTTTATAGGTTGCCAATTTATTTTCCCTGCTCTAATTTCCTCTAAAGCAATATTTACTGCCGTATCTTTAATATCTACAAGTTTTGGCGATCCTGCATTAAGCTGTCTTGCTCTCTTTGCAGCCATATTTAGCAGAATGAATATATTGTCCGCTTTCTCTAAAAGTTCTTCCATATTTGTATCTATCATGTTTTGCTCCCTTATTTTAAGAAACTTTTAATCTTATCCATGTTTTCTATTAATTTTATCCTGTTTTTACTAAGCATTTCCCTTTTTTTTTGTTGATTTTCTATAACATCTTTTGGCGCTTTATTTAAGAAATCCTGATTATCAATCTTTCTGCCTATCTTCTCAAATTCCTCTTCTAATTTAGCAATCTTTTTCTCAATGCGATTTTTCTCTGAAGCAAAATCAAATTTATCGCCCAAGCACAAAAATACCGCTATCCCGGATTTAGTAATATCTGAAGGAAATGGAGAACTAACCTTTATATTGTAACCTATTTTCACATCTTTAGCATGTAATAATCTTTGCATTCCTATTCTATCTGAACTCAGCGCTTTTTCCTCCTCTATACTGGTTGTCTTAACTATATAGTTGATATCCTCTGATAAAGGGATATTCCAATCCCCTCTCAAATTTCTACCAACATTAATAACCTCATATTTAAGCATTGCTTTGTTGGTTTCTTCCAAATTAACATATCTGGAATCTGCTTCCGGCCATGATGATATCATAATACTCTTATCCAAATCCTGATCTATGGTGTTTCTTAGATTCTGCCATATTTCTTCCGTAATAAACGGTATAAAAGGATGTAACAACTTAAGACTTTGCTTCAACACGTGAAATAGTACTGCTTGGGCTGCGACGCAACTTGTTTTCTCAGACACTCTGTGCTTTATTATTTCCAGATACCAATCACAGAATTCATGCCAGAAGAAATTATAGATTTTACTTGCGGCTTCATTGAATTTGTACCTTTCCAGACTCTCAGTTAGAGATACAATGGTTTGATTTAATTCAGTTAAGATGAACCAATCATCTGATGCTAAATTATTAGAAGTTAAATCAATATTTAAGTTCTTATGTCCTGCTAAATTTGTTATTGAAAAACGAGCAGCATTCCACAATTTATTACAGAAATTCCTTGCTCCTTCTATTCTTGTAGTTGTCAACAGAATATCCTGCCCTCCCAATGTTGACAACTCTGCAAGAGCCAATCGCAATGTATCGGCGCCATATTGGTTAACAAGGTCTATAGGGTCAACCACATTTCCGCTGGATTTGCTCATCTTCTTTCCTGAGGAATCTCTAACAATCCCATGAAGATAAACTCTCTCAAAAGGAATGTTATCCATAAACTGCTGTCCCATCATAATCATGCGCGCAACCCAAAAATATATTATGTCATACCCGGTAACTAATACCGTAGTAGGATAGAAATAACCTAGCTCTTTTGTCTGGTTAGGCCATCCCATTGTAGCAAAAGGCCATAAAGCGGAGCTGAACCATGTATCAAGCACATCAGTATCCTTCTCCAGATCAATGCTTTCACATCTCCCGCATTTCATAGGTTTTTCTATTTCTACTATTATTTCTCCACAATTATTGCAATACCAAACTGGTATTTCGTGTCCCCACCAGATCTGCCTTGAAATACACCAATCCTTAATGTTCTTCATCCAGTTCAAGTAAACTTTTTCCCATCTGGACGGCGAGAACTTTATTTTACCGCTGGTTACAGCCTTTATCGCAGGTTGAGTCAATGATTTCATACTAACAAACCACTGCTTAGAAACTAACGGCTCCACAACAGTATGACATCTTGAGCAATGCCCTACATTGTGAAGATGATTTTCTATCTTTAAGAGGTATCCTTCTTTTTTTAGGTCTTCCACTAATTTTTCTCTGCAGGAATATCTATCCATCCCATTATAAGCGCCGGCATTTTTATTCATTCTGCCTTTTTCGTCTATTACAACCACCTGTTTCAGGTTATGAGCAAGTCCGATTTCATAGTCAACAGGATCATGAGCCGGCGTTACTTTAACTGCTCCTGTTCCAAATGAGCTATCTACCCTCTCATCAGAAATAACGGAAATTTTCCTTCCGATAATAGGCAGGATAACTACCTTCTTTATAAACCTTTTATATCGTTTGTCCTGAGGGTGAACAGCAATTGCAGTATCTCCAAGCATTGTTTCCGGTCTGGTAGTGGCAATTACTATTTGGTCATTGCTTTGTTCTAAAGGATAATTAATGTAATATAAATGACCTTCCACATCCTTTCTCTCTACCTCAATATCTGAAATTGCTGTCTGACAGCGAGGGCACCAATTAACAATATAATTATCCCTGTACAGCAATTTGTTTTTATACAATCTGATAAAGGCTTGCTTTACAGACCTTGCGTAATCCTTGTCCATTGTAAATCTTTCTCTTGACCAATCACATGATGTTCCTAATCTTTTCAATTGGCTTATTATTCTATCGCGGTACTCTTCCTTCCATTTCCATGCATGTTTAAGAAATTTTTCTCTGCCAAGTCCATCCCTAGTCAACCCTTCCTGAGAAAGTCTTTTCTCTATTACATTTTGTGTGGCAATTCCAGCATGGTCTGTTCCCGGTATCCATAGAGCATTAAACCCCTGCATCCTCTTCCATCTGACCAGAATATCCTGAAGAGTTTCATCTAACGCATGCCCCATGTGCAGAACTCCAGTTACATTTGGCGGAGGAATAACAATACAGAACGATTTCTTGTCGGAAGTTACTTCTGCGCGAAAGAATTCATTCTTTTCCCAGAAAGAATACCACTTTTCTTCTACTTGTTTTGAGTCATATCTTTTCGATATCTCAGTCTCAACTAAGGTCATTTTTGAATTTCCTTAATAATGCCAAGTGACATGATTTTATGCTTTTTTAGACACAAAGTCAATTTTAGATCTTTCTTATCTCACATATATTGGATTAGAGAATATCCATGGCTTGTTTTTAAGATAAACTTCCACTCTATAACTGCCGGGACTTTTAACATCATAATTAAGAAACCTATCGTTTACACACTTCACCACAACTCCATTATGCAACAAACTAATCTTTGCAATTTGCGGACATTTAATCTGTATTAGTAAATTATTGGCAAGCTTTATTTCTTCTCCCATAATGGCTCTATGATTTGCTCCTGTAACTATAAACGAAAATCCACTAGCCTCAGCTAAAAAGTCATATGCAATATATGATCTCCCTTTCTTTAATGCAGAATATACCTTTTGTATGTCTTCGCAGGAATTCCCTGAAAAAGGCATACTCAATATATGTGTTCTTATTGTACTAAACAGCTTTTTATATGGAAATATACTAATAAATGGCAGTATGTATCTGGCATGAGCATCTAGCCCTCCTATTGCTATAGTAGGTCGTACAGCATTCAATCTATCCCACAGTTTGAGAACTTGTTTTGATGGACCAGTTATTGTTATTTCAGGATGTAAAAGATAATAAAGCAGGTTAAATGGATGGATGTCTTCTATCCAATCATGCATATATGACCAAATTTCGATTCCACAAAAATTTCCACCATCCTCCACTATCCAGGACATGTCTCTTATACCTAAAGAACGCTTTCTTTTTCTTATTGGATGTGCTATAAAGCCGAAGCCGTTCTGTTCTTCTACCTTTTTAATATAAGTTCCGGGGTCTTTTTCTCTTAGTTTAGGAACAATAGCCTCCTTTATATCAAGGGCAATAAAGTGATTAATTTTAGGTGTTATCTCCTCCCCGACTAAGAAAAGGACATTCTTACGCCATCCCTCACCATGTTTTTCTTTCCATTTCATAGTGTTATGGTCCGTTATAATCACAAAGTCCAAATTATTTGATTGGGCAGCTTGCAGTATTTTCCTAAACCCTCCACTGCCATCAGAACATTTTGAATGAATGTGTATTACACCTTTGTAATCAGTGAGCTCAGGTTTGTTCATCTTGAGAAAGTTTTTGGAGGCTTATGGAATATATAGAATATGCCGCCGAAAAGATTTAAAATAAGTGCGCTAAGTCTTACAATTATTGACATGGTTACAGCTAAACCGCAAGCTGAAGTAACAAGTCCAAAGAAATACTTATACATACTCTCTCCAAGTCCCCATCCTGCAAATGTAATAGGAATTATACTTATAACTGTAATAATTGGAATAAACAAAAAGAAATATTTCATTGAAACATTCAAGCCCAGACCTAATGCTATCTGGTAATTTATCAATATAGACATAATCTGTATAACGATAGACATTAGAAAAACCTCAGTAAGCAAGGCTTTTTTGGACCTGTAAATATAGAATGCTGAGTACACACGCTTTAAAGAAACAATAATCTTTTGCCATCTTTCCATTTTTATATCAAAAGAAAATTTTTTCATAATGCGCTTGTTAAGAAAAATAATGCCCGAAATAGTTATTATCAAAAATAATACCATGATACTTATTGCAGGTTTTCTGATCTGGGGATCTGATATAGCATAGAGACTTGCAACTGCGCCTATTGTAAGAAGAGCCAGCATTCCAATAATTCTGTCAATAAGCACTGTTGTGGCTGCTTCAAGTCTTTGATCAGTGTGCTTTGATACATAATACGCCTTTACAACGTCTCCTCCTGTCATACTTGGCATAAAAGTATTAAAAAATAATCCAATAAAATGCAGTTCTAATGTCTTGAGAAATGATAAGTATATTCTCTGTCCCTGAAGAAGTTTTTGCCATCTTAGGCACGCTATGATGATGATAATGATATACAATCCAATTGCTATAAGAAGACGTGATAACTCTATGCTTTTGATATGTTCTACTATTTTGTGAAGGCTAATATCCGGTCTTGAAAAAACATACCAGAGAATTCCTATACTAATACATAATTTTAGAATCCAAAACAGGGTCTTTTTCATGGATATTGCCTATTATTTACTGCTTTTGTACCACCTGACAAATTCAGCGATTCCATCCTCTACGGAAATCTTGGGCTGGAAATTTAGCATCTCCTTAGATTTACTGATGTCAGCATATGTAATACTCACATCGCCAGGCTGAGTAGGAAGTTTTGTTATGTTTGCTCTTTTGCCAAGTTCTTCTTCTATTACGCTGATGAAATAATTTAATTCTACTGGATGAGAATTGCCAAGGTTGAAAATTTCATATTTGAATTGTTTGTCCAGAGCAGACATTACTCCATCAATAATGTCATCAATATAGGTATAATCTCTTTTTGAATGCCCGTCTCCGAATCTCTGGACCTCTTTGCCCTCATCAATCCATTTTGTGAATTTATAGGTTGCCATGTCAGGTCTCCCTGATGGACCATATACAGTAAAAAATCTCAAGCAGGAGATTGGTATATTGTAAAGATGGTGATATACATGGCACATAACTTCTCCAGCCTTCTTAGTCGCTGCGTATGGAGAAATTGCTTTATCCACATTGTCATGTTCCGAAAAGGGTGTTTTTTTATTATTACCATATACAGAAGAAGAGGAAGCAAAAATAAAGTTCTTGACATTTTTGCTTAATTCCAATAAATGCATTGTTCCTTTTAGATTGACCTCTTCGTAAAGCAGCGGGTTTTCAAGCGAAGGTCTAACTCCTGCCCTTGCAGCCAAATGAACAACTCCGCTTATTCTATTAGATGAGAAGATTCCCTTTAGAGAATTGAAATCGCGAATGTCAACTCTATATAGTTTGAAATTCTTCCGGCTAAGAAACGGTTTAATATTATTTTCCTTTACCAAAGGAGAATAATAATCATTAAAATCATCCACACAGATGACAGACCTATTATCATCTAATAATCTTCTTACAAGATGAGACCCAATAAACCCTGCACCACCCGTTACAAGAATGTGTTCATCTTCCATATATTCGTCACTTTCCATAATCATTTTCCATACTCATCAAAGAAACATACATCATTAAGCTTTCTTTTTGGAACGTTTAATACTCCTTCCCCGTCCTTCCAATACTTAATGGAATCCTTCATCTCTACAGCTTTTGGGCTTTCATTGGAATATCCGAGAGCAACTACAGAGTCTATTATACATTTATCCGGTATATTTAATATTTTTCTTAAACTGGTTCTGTCAATTGACCCTATCCAACACGTCCCAATATTCTCTTCCATAGCAGCAAGAACAATATTCTCTATAGCCGCTGCTGCATCGTGTTCGCCGCCAGTTGTTCTCTTCTCCCTATTGAGAAGAACAACAATATAGGCTACAGGTTGTTCCCCCTTTTTTGGATCTCCCTCAGGCGCAATATATCCTGCCCATTTAAGAGTGCCAAAAACCTTATTAATTAGTTCTTCATTCTGAATAATTATATACTCGCACGGTTGGAGATTGGCCCCGGATGGAGCAAGACGACCTGCATTAACAAGCTTTTTCAGTACATCAGGAGAAATAGGCTTTTGCTTAAATCGTCTGATAGAACGTCTTCTAATAATAGCGTCATATACATTCATAATCATTCTTCTTTCTTTACCAATTTTTGTCTATTGCCGGAAACTCGTCCAGCTTTTCATGTACTATTTTCTTTATTTCTTCAAGCCTTTCCTGAGTTTTGGCTTCAAACCTTAATACCAACAATGGCTGTGTATTTGATGCTCTTACCAGTCCCCAGCCATCTTTAAATAAAATCCTTACTCCATCAATATCAATTGTTTCGTATTTTGATTTGAAATATTTTTCAACACTGTCCATTACTTTAAATTTCTCTTCCTCAGATGCGCAATTTACTCTTATTTCAGGTGTGGAAAAATAATGCGGTATCTCTCTGACTATATCTGCCAATGATTTGTCCTGCGCAGATAGAAACTGGAGCAGTCTTCCTGACGCATATATACCATCGTCATATCCAAAATAGTTATCCGCAAAAAACATGTGCCCGCTCATTTCGCCTGCCAGAAGAGCTTTTTCTTCTCTCATTTTTTTCTTGATAATAGAATGCCCTGTCTTCCACATTATTGGCTCTCCTCCATGTGCTTGAATATCTTCTATCAATGCCTGAGAGCATTTGACATCAAATATTATCTTTGCCTTTCCTTTTGAGAGTATATCCCTTGCGTAAAGAGCAAGTATCTTGTCTCCCCTGATTATATTCCCTTCATTGTCAATTGCGCCAACTCTGTCAGCATCGCCGTCATACGCAATTCCAACATCTGCTCCTGTCTCTTTTACTTTTGCTACTAAATCAGCTACATGCTTATCTACCGTAGGATCTGGAAGATGATTTGGAAAGCTTCCATCAGATTCACAATAAAGAGGAATAACTTCACATCCCAGATCTCTAAACAATCTTGGCGCAATGTTACTGGCTGTTCCGTTTCCTGCATCAATAACAACCTTAAGTTTCTTCTTTATCTCTATCTTTGCCCTAAGCGTTTGGAAATATGTCTCTTTAGGACATTCTTCTTTGACAGTCCCCTCTCCGGTTAAAAAATCACCTGATTCTATAATTTGCCTTAATTTTTGAATTTCCTCGCCATATATTGAAGCAATGCCTTTAGATATTTTAAATCCATTGTATTCAATCGGGTTATGACTCCCTGTTATCATTATTCCTGCGTCTGCGTTATAATGCAGAATTGAGAAGTAAAGCATAGGAGTTGGTCCTTCTCCAACATCAATCACATCACAGCCTGTTGATATAAGTCCCTTTATCAGCCAATCATTCAAACTGTTGGAACTTAATCTGTTATCATGTCCTACTGCAATCTTCTTTCCTCCTGACATATATGTGCCAACCGCCCGACCAATATTTGTAACAACATCCTGCGTTAAGTCATCCTTTACTAACCCCCGAATATCGTACTCCCTAAAAATTTGTTTATTCATAGTTTTGCTCCTAGCATAAAGGCTTTTTTTAATAATTCTGGATGCTTTAATATAGCACCCTTTTGATCAATTCCGAAACAGAAAAGTTCTTCTTTGTAATCTGCGTTAATGGTAACAAAGAAATTCTTTACAATTGATATTGCATTATCAAAGAAATCTTTTCTCTTTGATCCCTCTACAGAAATGAAAGCCCCTATCTTCCTTTTTCCAAGAACTTGTTTTCTTAATATATACTTAGCTCTCCAGACACATTGAAACCTGTCTATCATCATTTTGGTCTGCGCGCTAAGACTTCCGAAGAATATTGGAGAAGCCAAAATTATAGCATCTGCTTCTTCCACCTTTCTGTAAATAGTTTGCATATCGTCTTCAATTATACAGAATCCGTCGTCAGGCATATTTTCACACTCCTGACATGGAGAAAATTCAAGATCATTTAAGATGATCTTCTCTACCCGAGCACCATTATTCTGAGCACCTTTCAATGCATTATCAAGGAGAATATCCGTATTTCCACCCTTCCTTGGACTCCCATTTATTCCTAATACTTTCATCTAAGGTTCCCCCTATGACTTAGATGCGGAATGTATGTTGAGCTCGCCAGCTCCAGTACGTCGTAGGAGAGACTGGAGAGTGTTTGTCCCGAAGGCGTTCGGGAGCGAGACATGCATTTTGCATCTAAGTCTAAGCACTGCATTGGAGCGGGTGAAGGGAATCGAACCCTCGTATCAAGCTTGGGAAGCTTGTGTTCTACCACTGAACTACACCCGCATGGTGGGGAGAGGAGGATTCGAACCTCCGAAGGCATCGCCGTCAGATTTACAGTCTGATCCCTTTGGCCGCTTGGGAATCTCCCCATTTTTAGAGCCGGCGAAGGGACTTGAACCCCCGACCCGCTGATTACAAATCAGCTGCTCTACCAACTGAGCTACACCGGCGTTACAATTTACCTGCTTGCTGTTTTTGGCAATTTTAAGTTCAATTTGCTTTTGTCATTTTGTCCACTTTTGTGACCATATTGTTTAGAAAGTATCTCAACAGCCTTAACTTTATGCTCTGGTAATGTATGAGTATATCGCATGGTCATTTCTATCGTCTTGTGTCTCATAAGTTCTTTTACAGTCACAATGTCAACTCCGTTCTGGACTAATCTCGAACCAAATGTATGTCTTAGATCGTGGAATCTTATTTTAGGGATTCCCGATTTTTTCACGGCATTATACCAGCCCTTTTTTATATCTGCAATTTTATTATTTTTAAAAGTAAAAATATATTCACTAGCCTTTTTTAGAGACTTTAGGGCATTGTAAACATCTATGTTCATTGGTATTTTTGCTGATTCTCCAGATTTAGAATCTTGAAGATAGATTGTTTTATCTTTAAAATCTATATTATTCCATTTTAGATTAAGTAATTCTGACTTTCTCATGCCTGTATTAAGTGCAGTTATTATAATTGGCTCAAGATGTTCAGAAGTATTATTAAGCAGCTTTATTTCTTCTTCAGGAGATAGAACCCTTACCTGATTAGCAATCTCTCTATATTGTTTAATTGATTTAGCTGGATTTGAATTGATATATCCCCATTGGATAGCAATTTGATACATGTGTTTAAGACAAGACATGTTTCTATTTACCGTTGATTTACTTACCCTTTCTAGTCTCTTCAATTTATATTGTTCAATTTCTCTTGTTGTGACCTGTGATAATTTATTGTGACCAAAAGCAGATAGAAGCCCATTAATACTGTATAATTCCTTTTCCCATGATTTTTTGTTAGCTTTTGAGTGTTCTGCATACTCTTTGGCAAAATCAGAGAACAGAATATCTTTGATAGGTTTTTTGTATCTGCTTACTTTGCGCTCAGCGAGAAGATCTACGGCCATGTATTTTTTGGGACCAGCAGGATCACGAATACGTCTACCATTCTGGTAATAATCTATATACCAGATTTGTCCTCTTTTGTAGATTGCCATTAATTATGTGAAATATAATTGGAAAATTTTAGGCACTTAAAGGCTGAAGATAACTGTCTATTGTTTTTCTTAGTGGAGCAGATAAGCTGTCTTCTGTATCTTGCAATATTTTTTTAATAGTTGTGTTAACTTTTTGTATTCTAATTATTTCAATACCAACAAGCTGCCCACTTTTATCATAATCATAAGACAGAGAACTACCTTTACGCAAGGTTTTTACGACTGGATCATTAGAAAACCCAATATATACAGCCTTTGCCAATGTATCCAAAGAGAATGAAACCGGCTTTCTTGTTTTAATGTGTAATACCTCTTTTTTTATGCTATTCATCTGACCACCCCACTGTTATTATTATTATAAGATTATTTTTCTTACGTTCAACTACTATATAATTTTCTCTATTGTCAACTCTTCTTCTAAGTTCCTGAGTATTATCTTTTTTTATGGATGATGTATATGTCGGATGGTCAACGGTTTTTCTTATATCTTCCCGGCTCACATTTCTTTTAACCATCCTTTCTTGAGCGTGTCTAGTTAAAATTATTTTTTTCTTTGCCACAGTCCCCTCTTATTCTCTCTCGCTTCTTTTTCGTATTTCCCGAACTGTTTTTACCATCTGTATGTAGGTTTAAAACCCATTGATTGGTGTCTACGCCCGATCAATTTTAACATTGGTCCAACTTTAGTCGCTCCGTATTCATTTTGAAGCGTAGCTCTAACTACAATAGCAGATATGTACCATCTTCGTTTACGTGTAGTCCGTTGCATATAATTAAATCCCGTTGTTTTAAATTCAGCATAAATGTTATTCCCGTGCTCATCCCATAAAGTTGCACAATAAATTCCCTTATCTACCTGAGATATATCTGTTGCATAATTGAATTCAATTCTTATTATTTCGTTTTCATAATCTGCCCAACTTAAATTAAGTTCTGAGATAGTCATTCTTATTTCTCTACTTCCCGCAGAGACATTTACTCCACAAAATAAAATTAAGAAGCATATGAGTAATAATGTTTTAATTTTTACCACTTTGTCCTTTTCCCACTAATTCTGTAAACAGTGATATTATTTTTAACTATAATAGGCTCATATTTAGGATTTAGGGGATGTAAGATAATCTGACTATCGCTCTTGTAAAATTTTTTAACTGTAACTCCTTTGCTGTCATCTCTAGCAAGAACTATATCTCCGCTCTCAACATCCATAGAGGGTTCTACGAGTAGCAAATCTCCCGAATTTATACTCCTTTTGTCATCTATGCTTCCTGTCATGCTATCTCCATTTGCTTTAACAAAGAAGGCATGAGGGTCTTTTGTGTCTGAATACTCATAAGAATCGGCATTACCAACAGGATAGTCCAAATCAGTAAGATCTTCCCATTTACCACAACTAGCATAATTTATTACGGGGATTGCATGTTCTTTAAGATATATTTTATCTTTTTCGGGAACGATGTTCTCATTTAATTCAGAGGGAAGTTTATATAGATGTTTATCTTCCTCTGGAGCCCTGGCTCTATGTGCAAGAATTATTAACCTGCTTCTATCAATTCCTAATGTCTTAGATAATTTAGAAAGTGTATCTAACGACTTATTAGGGTCAGGAATAAAATCTGTAGACAATTGTCGCAAATATTCTGCCGAAATTCCAATTTTCTTAGAGGCAGCTTTTCTAGAAGGAAAAATTTCTATGGCTTGCTTAATTTCATCGCCAAATTGGGACATATTCACACTCCTTTATGTTTTATTATATGCGTGTTTTATGTGAAATAAAAGGGAAAAATTAAAAAAAATTAAATATTTACTTGACAAACAAATATCCTTTTGTCATAATTGCCTATCATGGAAATTAAAAACACAGTAGAAGTTGAAACTTACATGACGATCAATGGCTTGTCAGAATACATAAAACTCGCCACAGGCACTATATATAACAAGATTGCTCGCAATGAAATCCCCTACTTCAAAATTGGAGGCGCAGTCAGATTTAAAAAATCCGAGATTGATAATTGGGTAAAAGTTTTGAGACCAAAAAATTTTAATCAAGAAAACAAACAAATGTCTATCGTTGATGATAGTAATCAACCAAAGGAGAAAGAATGCAAATATTAATAATTCTAAATATCATCATGTTGATTCTGAATACCGCAGTTTTTTTTACCACTATTTCCCTGATGCAAATCGTAATTCGAAAATACAGAGAATTTAAATAATGGGAGCAGAAATAAAGACTATATTGTTGTTTTTCCAGATAAATTGTTTTGTCTTGCTTATTCAATACTTCATAACTGAAGTAATGCTCGCTCGCTATTATCGCATTATAGATAGCTCGTTAGAAATTTTAAAGAATCTGCCATTAAAGAGACGAAAATTTTTGGTCAAAAAATTAATGAAATCAAAGAAACAATGAGAGAAACAAGAGCTACAAATATTGCTATCCAAGATCGTGAAGAAGTTTTTTTGTTTTCTCTTTTTCTTATTCTTTCTAACTCTTGGGCAGCCGCAATATGTATTTCACTCCATTTTTCGTTTTTGTGCGTAATCCTAATTAATTCATCATCTTTCTTTTCAGAGATATCTATATTACCCATATTTATTATTTTACCACAAAACAGCAACCAATCAAAAAAGGAGAATAAATAGGCTATGAGCAATTTATCGTCTTCAAGTGCAGGACTCGGATTTACAGGACTGCTAACAATTGTGTTTATAACTTTAAAGCTGTTAGGAAAAATTAACTGGTCTTGGTGGTGGGTGTTATCACCACTCTGGATTGGTGCTGTCCTTTCTATTGTTCTGCTTGCGCTAATTCTTGGTATAGCCATTTTGACTACTAAAGAAAAGTGAGGAATAGCTTATGGACAATCTAATGACGATAGACGAATTATCGGAATACTCGCATATACCAAAACTAACCATCTATGACTGGACTCATAAGAAAGAAAAGACAGGGATACCATTTTATAAACCAGACCATCCTTTTCGTAATTCCCATAATTATATTTTTGAGCATCGTCTTGTGATTGAGAAGCAAATAGATAGATATCTACAAGCTGGAGAACCTGTTCATCACATCAATAAAATTAGAAATGATAATCGGCCAGAGAATCTAATGGCATTTATCAGCGATTCTGCGCATCAAAGATTTGAAAAAGGTGGAAAATATTCTCAAATAGAAATTATTTTTGATGGGAGAAAACAAACAAACAAAATGGGAGGTGGAAAGAAATGATGGAAAGATTCGGACACTTAATAATCTGGCTGGTATTTAGCGGGATAGCAATCTGGATACCATTCAGAGCTATGGCTAAAGGTCCCGGGAAAGAAAGCAAGGATCAGAGCGAAGAAATAAACAGTGAAATAAGAGAGGAAAGAGGAAATGAAGTGGAAAGAGATACTTACGAAGATGACTGCTTGAGAGAAGAACATGAGTATTTAGCCCGTGTTGACGAGCATATCTTGAGACAAAACGACCAAATATAATAATAACAAAAAAGGAGAAGGAGAATGGGAAACGAAATCATGAAGGTAGAGCAAGGACAGGACACAGATATTATAGGTTCGGAGAAGGATATTGATTTCATCGTAGCGCAGGCAGAGAAACAGATTGAGACATTGAAGAAAGTATTGGGTATAGCGATAAAAAGAACATCAGCATTGGATTGGATAGATCAAAGTGGCAAACCTTATTTAACAGCATCAGGAGCGGAAAAACTTATGCCATTATTTGGGGTGAGTGTTACAGGGACGAAATTAGAAAAACTTCAATCAGAAGATGATAAGGGTGGTTTGTATATCTATAAGGCAACGGGGGTATTTAGTTGGAAAGGTGGGAGTATTGAGGCACTTGGATCTTGCAGTTCCAGAGATAAATTCTTTGCGTATGACAGCAATTCAGGAGAATTCAAAGCATTATCTCAGGTAGATGAGACGAACATTATGAAGGCTGCTTATTCCAATCTTATGGTCAGAGGCATAACTCAATTACTTGGCATTAGGAACTTAACTTGGGAACAACTAGGCGAATTTGGAGTTGATAAAGGCAAAGTTCAGAAAGTTGTTTATGGTAAAGGCAAAAAAGAAGCCACAGAAGACGAAAAGGTAAAGCAAGAAAAATTGAAGGACATGATATTGCAGATGGCTTACGGAAAGACTAAAGACGCAGCAACATATTTGGCAGCCATTACACAGTTTAAAGGCAGGGATGGCAAGATGGTTAAAGGTGTAGAAAGACCGGTCTTTCTCACAGGTCAACGATTAGCAATAGCATATTCTAAAGCAGAGAAAGATTATAAAGAATTTCAGCAGACTACAGGTGCGGGGCAGAAAGAAAAAGGAGAGGATAAATAATGCTAAAAATAAAGGACTATAACGAACTAGGTGATGTGGTAAAGGGGAAGATATTAGATGATGTAAAAAGCAGAATAAATATTTATCCATGTCATAGCAATAGAGCCAGCCAACTTTCCGACCCATGCCTGAGAAAATTGGTGTATTACAGAACACGCTGGCAGGAAGCAGAACTGCATGACGTTGATTTGCAAAAGATTTTTGACGAAGGGAATTATCAAGAACAGATAGTTATCAGGGAATTAGCAGAAGCTGGGATTGCTTTAGAGCAGCAGCAGAGACCATTTGAATGGAAAGAATATCAAATCACTGGACACATTGATGGAATGTTGCCGGTAATCATTGAAGGTGGTAATGATTTTACAACAATCCCGGTTGAAATTAAGTCAATGTCTCCGAACATCTGGCGAAATATGCACAGCATAAAAGACCTTGAGAAATATCCTTGGACAGCAAAATATATTGGGCAGGTGGTTTTGTATATGTTAATGGGAAATGCTGAGCATAGCTTGCTTATACTGAAAAACAAGACAAGTGGTCAGTTTAAGATGTTTGTTATTAATCTTAATGATTGGCTTGATTTAAAAGAGGAATTACTCCAGAAAGCAGAGGCAATAAACAAGCATATCAAAGAGAATACATTGCCTGATTTTTGCGATGATCCTGAACACTGCCTAAGATGTCAATTCAGGCATATATGTCTACCTGACATGAAAGCAAGTCCGGGTGTTAATTTCATAGATAAACCTGAACTTGAGGCAAAGTTAAAAAGGTTGGATGAGATAAAAGAATCGGTCAAAGAATTCAATCAGCTTGATAAAGAAGTCAAAGAGGAAATCAAAGAGCAAGAGAATCTTTGTGTCGGTGATTACCTAATATCAGGCAAATGGATAGTGGTGAATAAGAAAGAGCAGCCGGCAAAAGAGGCAAGTTCTTATAAGTACTGGAAATCCAAGATAGTTAATTTAATCAAAAAATAGGAGGAAGGGGTTATGAAGATAGTTGAGTTAAGAGCAGAGAATATCAAGAATTTGAAGGTTGTAGAGATCAAGCCAGATGGGGCAGCAGTTATTCTAACGGGCAAGAATGGCGCGGGGAAATCAGCGGTATTGGATTCAATATTTATGGCATTGACTGGGAAGAAAGTTGAGAAGCCGATTAGAGAAGGAGAGAACAGAGCAGAGGTTATTGTAGATTTGGGGAAATACCAGATCAAGAAAGTTTGGACAGACAAAGGGGAACGACTGGAAGTAATGAATGAAGATGGGGCAAAGTATGGAAGTCCGCAAGCATTTTTGAATCAGATATTAGGGGAGTTATCCTTTGATCCATTAGCATTTAAGGACATGAAGGATAAAGACCAAAGAGAGTTGTTATTAAAGGTATTAGGATTAGATTTTTCAGAGAGTGATGCGAAACGGCAGGAATTATATGATGAACGGACATTAAAAAACAGAGAGGTCAAGAGTTTTGAAGCTAGGGTTGCAAGCATAGAAAAGCCAGAAGAGGGGCTGCCAGATAAGGAGATATCTATCAATGATGAGTTAAAGAAGGTGGAAAATCTACAGAATAAACAGAATGAACATATTAGATTTAAGAGCGAACAGGCAAGAATCCATGATGAGATTATTAATGCAAAGCAAAAAATAACAAAATGTGAAAATGAGATCAAGGAAATACAACAGCAAATTGAGAATTTTAGGAACGATATTGAATTTAATAAAAAGCAGTTAACAGAATCGACAAAAGAACCTGTGAACATAACTGATGAGCAGATCAGTGAAGCAAGACTAAAGATTGAGGGCATTGAGAGAGTAAATGCAAATATCAGGGAAGGGATTAAATATAGAGACATTAAAAAACAGCTAAATGAGGCAATCCTGGCGGTAAAAAAGATTACAGAGGGAATAGACAGGATTGATAGTGAAAAAGCAAGTAAAGTGAAATCTTGCAAGTTTCCTGTGGCAGGCTTA
Source organism: bacterium (assembly GCA_030611945.1). Lineage (GTDB taxonomy): Bacteria > JAHJDO01 > JAHJDO01 > JAHJDO01 > JAHJDO01 > JAHJDO01. Next base: position 23,821 of record JAUWOV010000002.1, read on the forward strand.
GGGGTAGATGATGAGACAGTATTGTTAGATAGGATACCATTCAGCCAAATATCAACAGGACAGCAGGTAAAAGTATCAACAGCGATTGCAATGGCATTGAATCCAAAGTTGAAAATTATCTTAGTTAGAGAAGGATCATTATTAGATGAGGTGGGATTGAAGGAAATTGTAGAGATGGCAAAGAAAGAAGACTATCAAATGTGGATTGAGAAGGTTGATGACAAGGGAAAGATTGGTATCCATATTGAAGACGGGAGTATTTCAGCAGTTAGTGGAAAGAATAAAAAATGAAACTGGCAACTGCCAAGACAATAGCGCGTGATTTTATAAGCCAAATTCAACCTTTTTGTTCGAGGGCTGAAATCGCAGGATCCGTGAGGAGAGGAAAGTCAGAAGTTCACGACATAGAGATCTGCGCAATACCAAAAGCCTTGTTTGGATTAAAGACTGTTATGGATCGGCAGAATTATATCAAGGGAAAATTTCCCTCAAGATATTCTCAAATTAAATTTCAATGCGAGAAGATAGACATCTTCTGGTGTTGCCGGGAGAACTGGGGAAACATTTATTTAATTCGTACCGGTCCCTGGGAATTCAGCAAATGGATCATGGGAATTAAAACCAGAAAGGCCGGACTAATACAAAGGGATGGCTATCTTTGGAGAGGCAATGAAAGGTTAATATGCTACGAAGAATCCGATGTCTTTAGCCGGTTAGGAATGGATTACATAGAGCCAAAGAATAGGAATGGGAAATGAAGCTAACTCAATGCGATATGTTACTAAAAGTCCTTGAGGATGGGAATCCGCACACGCAGTTTGGGATTCTCGAGGAAATAAAAAATAGATTTTATAACCCAGAAGCCGACTTGTCTTTCTGGTCTGTTGCTGCCCGCGCTTGGGATTTAGTAAAACCAAAAGGCAAATACAAGCTGAATATTAAAAGTGGACCGCCTGCGAAATTTGGCAAGAAACGCATAGGTTCAGAGCATTATTATCAGCTTATAAAGCCAGAAGATGAAAGATCACAAACATTCACGGACGTGGGAAGTAGCATTATTTATGATTTACCAGATAATAAATTAAGAGAAAAAATAAGGGCAACAAAGAAGCCAACATCACCTTTCGCTTTTAATGTAAAGGGACAGGGGGAGTTGTTCGCATGAGAAAAATTGAGGAGAAAGGGAAATATAACATCGGGGACCATATCACAACTAAAAATGGCAAGCTGGTTATTGCTAATGATAAGAAGCGGTTAATTGCATATGCAGAAAAAGAAATAAAAGAATGGCAGAAATTTCTTGAGAATTTAAAAAAGGGCAAGATATGAAAACCACAATAAAACATACATTCTTTTTAAACGGGAATGAAATCCCAGAGAGCCCGGGAAATGGGACTAAATGCTATCGTTGCGAGCAAGATATCGGTCAGGATGATAAATGCGCCAAAATAGCGACTCTCATCGCCAAAAAAGATGACGAATTGATCATCCATTGGCATTGGTTTTGCGGGGAGTGTGCCGGGAAATTTAAAAGTCTGGTGGAGGAAAATAAGTAATGAAAAACATTGCAGGCAGTCATTTGCTCGTCAAGAGCCGCAAAGGCATCACCTCCTTTCGGGCTGCCTGCAAAATTATGAGAGGAGCGAGGTAATGGCAAGTCCACAAAAAGAAAACGGACACATTAATATTGCCAATGAGATTGCAGAGGCACTTATGAGAATACATTTATCTGGATACGAGAATAGAGTTTTGTGGGCTATCTTTAGAAAAACTTACGGTTGGAATAAGGCAGAAGATTGGATAACTAACTCTCAAATAGCAAAAATGACTAATGTAGCAGAAAGCCATGTTAGTAGAACTATAAAGATATTAATTCAGAAAAAAATAGTTACCAAAAATGGTAAGAAATTGGGTTTCCAAAAAGACTATGACCAATGGGGAAAGTTACCAAAATTGGTAAGAAATAAACAAGAAGTTACCAAAAATGGTAAGTGTGAAGCGCCTATCGCTTTAAGAGAAAAAGTTACCAAAAATGGTAAGTGCAAAAAGTTACCAATTCGGGATATAAAGTTACCAAAATTGGTAAATGAAGTTACCAAAAATGGTATAAAAAAGTTACCAAAATTGGTAGACACAAAAGACAATAAAGACACTACTACAAAAGACACTATACAAAAGAAAGAAAATTACCCTTTTTTAAAAGACAAAAATTTCTCAAAAACATTCCAAGATTATCTTGATATGAGAAAGGCAAATGGCAAAAAAACAACTAATAGAGCGATAGAACTTAGGCTTAAAGACCTGCATACATACGACATAAAGATAGCAATAGCCATGCTGGAGCAATCTATTATGAATTCATGGCAAGGAGTTTTCCCATTGAAGCCTAATTATAAACAGCCACAGCAAACCAAATTACAAAAAGACCTGCATAAAATAGCAGAATTTGGAAGGGAGTAGTTATGCAAAAGAAGACTTTTTCTTTAGGGCTGATGTTCTTAAGATCGGCGCAAATGAAGAATACACCGGAATTTGAAAATGAGCAATTAGAAGTCTGGTGGTTTTCGTTAAAGGATCTGGACGGAGAGAATTATTTGCACACCTGTAGGGAGCTAATAAAAGTCGAAAGTTGGTTTCCTGCAATCGCAGATATTAGAAAATTAGCAAAGCATCCTGATGATCCTATATTAGCTGCGGCCAATAGGCGGCTGGCAAAATTAAAAATTACACAACAACCAAAGGAGATAAACGATGGAAAACAGGATGGGATTTGAATTTCTACAGGGAACTAAAAATCAATTTCATAATCATTGGACTTTATTTATTGATGAGAAGCTCACATTGCACCAATTAATGCTATTAACATTTGCATGGGTAATCCAGCATGAGAGCCTATACAGAGAGAAGCCTCTACCAACAGAGCCGCTACAATATTACGGAACAACCGATGCAGACTTTGCAGAAGTTATGAAAGCATGGCATCTTGGATGCGGAAGCATGGAAATGGAAAACAAAAGCAATGTCCGGTGCTTAAAGAAAGCAACAAAGTTCTTCTTGGATACCAAAAACGATTATGACGAAGGAATGAAACTATTTAATAAATATGCGGAGCCGGAAGTGGTCCCGTTTTAGGAAGGCAAATGCAAACTGCTACTTATAGACAGTTGGGCAAAGTTCAACATCTTTTGCGGTGGCTGCTTTGCCTTCTAATTTTGAAAAATAAAAGGGGATAAAATTATGAGCGGGATAGCGGTAGAGATGACTAAATATCGCAAGAGTTATGTTGAGAGTATAAATAAATTTAGAAATAAATTTCAAAAAGAGATTCGGAAAATACGGGAAGAAAAGAAAATAATAAAAGAATGTCCGTTCTGCAAAAAGCAATTCACTCAAAAAGAACTAGATGACTTATTTATGGATGATAAAGGATTTATGCATTGTCCTGATTGTGGAACTGTTGAATTAGATGATGTGGAAGAAGAGAATTAGAAAGCAAATAACATGAAGATTAAATTTGAAATTTTGGGACCACCGCGACCAAAAGGACGTCCGAAGTTCTTCCGTAAAGGTAATTTTGTTGGTACATACACTCCAACTGCAACCAGAGAATACGAACAAAATGTCTTAACGCAGGCATTACCTCATAAGCCGGTGAAACCGATTGAGGAAGCAATAAGATTGACAATGATTTTTCATATGCCAATACCGACATCGTTTAGCAGAAAGAAAAAAGGTCTGGCAATAAATAAATTCCTAAGACCAACAAAAAGGCCTGATCTCGATAATCTTGCAAAAATTAAGGATGCTCTCAATAAGGTTTTCTGGACAGACGATTCGGTCATTGTTGAGGAATATCTATATAAAGTTTATTCCGAAACGCCTAAAACAGAAATCACGATAGAAACGATATTCGCTAAGCAGGGGGAATTTGAATACGATGGCTAAGCTAACCAGAGACATCCGTTGCCAGAAATGTAGGAAGCTCATATGCAAATAACTCTACCATATCAGGCTAAGAGCATACTTTTAAATGTTTTAAAGGATTTCATACCTGTTGATGTGGAAAAGTTTGTTGGAAGCATAGAGATACCCTTAAAGCAGGGGAATATTGGAGTAATTAAGTATATTGGGCATATAGAGGTGAAATATAAAAATAAGGCTTGATATTGTTTTTAAAGTAGCGTAGCTTATAATTAGTTTTTTAGAAAATTTGATGTAGAGGAATAACATCATAACAGATGCCTCATTTTGGCTTAGGTCAAAGTGGGGCTTTTTTTAATAAGAATATGAGAAAACAATCTAAAAAGCAAAAGAAAATAAAGAAAGAGATTTCCCCTCAGAGCCTAACTTTACAAATGGTAGAAGTCGCAAAAGTGCTAGGCGATGTTACTGATAAGCGTTATGATTATGAAATAGCACAGGAAATAGGAATTACTTCCAGAACAATAACAAATTGGAAAAGAATTCCTGCATTTCTGGCAATAGTCAATGGAACACTAGACGAAACAAAATCAAGTTTAAGGCTTAATGCATACAAATCACTTAATCGTCAAGCTATTGCGCAAAATATGGTAGCAGTTAAAGAGGCATTGGATAGGACTGAGGGACAAGTAAAGCAGACAGTTGAACACTCAGGGGATATAAAAGTAGTATTTAAAAACTCTGAGAAGATACTTGCTAAGGCGGATAAATGAAATTAGAGATAGAATACAATCCTAACCCAAAGCAAACAGAATTTCATTGTTCAAGCGCAAAATACCGCTTATTTCTTGGAGCATGGAGAAGTGGGAAATGTCTTTATGTCAAGCAAGGCGTAAGGATGGCTGATGGGAGTATAAAGCAAGCTCAAGATATACGGGCAGGGGATAAGATACTAGGATATAATAGGGAGACATGTAAAGCAGAGTCTTGTTCGGTTTTATCAACAGAGAAAACATTAAAGAAAACAGAAAGATACATATTATCTGATAATTCTGAAATTATTTGTTCTCCTGACCATAGGTTTCCTTGTAGTTGGCAAGGATATGATAAAGAAAAGGAAATAGGAGAAATAGCGAGGAGAACAAAAGGGAATATATCCAAAGGATATTATTATTTACTTGGTGTTAAAAAGGTTAATTTTTTAGAAAGTAAAACCCCTTTTAAAATATCTCCATATATTCTCGGCTTATTATTAGGCGACGGTTGTATGGTGCGGAACGAAATAAGTTTTTCTACCCCAGACAAGGAATTACTCACGGAACTAAGGACATTAGATAGTTTAGAGATTAAAAAACGCAGCGAATATGATTATGGCATAGTAAGCAAAGAAAAAGATGCTGGTGGTCGGAATTTCAATTGGCTTGTTACGGAATTGAGAGAATTAGGCTTATTAGGTAAAAATTCACATACTAAATTCATCCCAGAAAAGTATTTATATTCTACTGAGAAAGATAGGAAGGAAATATTATCGGGATTGGTAGATACTGATGGTTCGGTAAGAAAAGATAAAAAAGGCAGTATAGAATATAGCACCTGTTCTATTCAATTGGCAGAGGGTGTTCAATTTATTTTAAGAACGCTCGGGATAAGAGCAACTGTTAATAGAAGAACGACTAAAAGTCCCAATGGTAATCTTTGCCTTTCATATAGACTTACTTGGACTGATAAAAACTCCGTGAATTTAAGAATAAAACGGAAGAGAGATTTACTTGGAATAAGAAAACTGCATCGTTCTCACAGGGTATATATAAAAGAATATTATGATTTTGGAATACAGGAATGTGTAGACATAGCAATAGACTATCCATCGCATTTGTTTCTTTTAGATAATTTTATAGCCACTCATAACACATGGGCAGGTTGCAAAGAGGCATTAAAACAAAGCATGTTATATCCTAATAACAGAGGATTGATAGGCAGAAAGAACTATACTGATTTAAGAGATACAACGATGAGAACATTTTTTGAAGTATGCCTGCCAGAGTTGATAAAAAGCTATAATAAAACAGAACATCATCTTTGTCTTATAAATGGTTCAGAGGTATTTTTCAGGGAATTAAAAGACAGGTCGGGACTTGGTTCTTTTGAGCTAGGCTGGTTTTATATTGATGAAGCAGAAGAGGTACAAGAAAGCATATTTACATATCTAAAAGGCAGGCTAAATGCTTCAGCAACGAAAAGACAATGCGGCTGGCTGACAAGTAATCCACCAAACAAAGATCATTGGCTATTTAATGCTTTTGAAAGCGGGAATGCAAATCATTACTCCATACACGCCAATACATACCAAAACAAAAAACATTTACCCGATAGTTATATTTCAGAGCTTGAGAGCCTGCCAGAATCTTGGCGTAAAAAGTATTTAATGGGCGAATATGGATTTACTCCTGACGGCAAGCCTTTTTACGATGGATTTAAAGATAGCCTACACAGGCGGTTATTAAATTATATCAAGGGCAAAACAATATACAGGGGAATAGACTTTGGATTTCATCATCCATTTTGCGTTTGGGGGCAGGTTGACGCTAATGATAGATTTATGGTGCTAAAGGAGTTAATGGGGGCAGACATCACAATTGATAAGTTCGCAGATAGAATAACATTGTTTGAGAATGAACATTTTCCTGATGTTGAATTTAAGACATTTTATGATCCTGCAGGAGAGCAAGTAAGTGATAAAAACGAACAGACATCAGTTGAGATACTAAAGGATAAGGGAATTACAGGAAGTTGTAAGCAATCTACTTATCGAGAAAGAAAGGAATTGATGGAGCAAAAGTTATCTACTCTTATTGCCGGTATTCCTGCGCTGATTGCAGATGAAAGTTGTCATGTGATAATTGATGGATTTTTAGGTGGTTATCATTATCCAGAGGCGAAAGATGGAAAACCTGTTGAGGAGACACCCTTTCGAGACGGATATTATGAACACGGATTAAATGCTTTGGAATATATTATAGTTAATCTGTTTAACGTGAGGAAGAAAAAACCGTCAAGACCACAATTTACGGGAAGTTACAACCCCATGCAAGCTTAACTAACTAAAGGAGAAGATATGAAGACGTTAAAGTTAAATGGAGTGTATTATCGTTGGGAGCATATTGGTGGAGGCAAAGGACTGGAAATAGAGAATAAGTATATCACTCGTCCTTATTGCAGGATTATTTTTGAGAGTGATGCAATTATTAAGGAGCCTGAAAAGATAGTTAAGCAGGTTTTGGGTGTTTTGTTTCCTGCTCCTGAGATTGAGGAAAAGCAGCGAGCTTTTGTTTGTAAAAAATGTGGAAAAGTATGTAAAAATAATATCGGGCTTTTGGCGCATATGCGGTCGCATAAGAAAAAGGAGAAATAACTATGATGGGAAAAGAAGTATGTGAATGTGATAGGGAACGTCAGAAAGATGTATATGGTTTAGATAAACGTGTAAATTGCAAAGAATGTGTAAAGTGTGGAAGTAAGAAAATAGACGTTGCTTATATGGAGAGATACCACGATGAAGAAAAAGGTTGGATTGAAGAATGTTTATTAAAGACATGTCAGTGTGGTTATGCTTGGATTGAAGATTGTAACGATAAGAAAAAAGGAGGCAAGAAGTGAAATTATACGACGTTGGGACCTCACCTGTAGAGACAGAAGGAAAGCCGAGAAAGTATTATCCTTCAATTAATGTTGAGGGCGGGGATATTAAAGGGATAGAGAAAGTAAAAGTCGGAGCAACCTTTAAGGGCATGTGCGAAATGGTGTTAACAGGAGAGGAAATTAACATTAGAAACGGAAAAATACTGAAAGAATATAGATTGGAAATTAGAAAAGTAGGGGTTGAAAACAAAAAAGGAGAATAAAATGGCAACAAAAAGAGGTGGTAGAGGAACAGGTTACGGTCAAAAAAATGGTTCACAAAGAGGTTTGAAATCAGGCGGCAGAGGTAGAAATAGAACATCTACTTGCAGACACCCCAATCTTAAGAAAAAGAGATAGGAAAACAGATTATGCCTTATACATTAAAAACACTACCACCACATATTAAAGAACTACCTCAATCTGCGCAAAAAACATTTATGGAAACGTTTAATTCTGCTTATGCGGATTGTAAGAAAAACGGGTTATCACATGGAAATAAAAGTTGCGATGCTCAAGCGTTTAGAATAGCAAATAGTGCATTGAATAAATTAGCGGGGAAGAAATGAGTGATATTGGAACTTTAAGAAAGATTAAGGCGTGGAAAGAGGAAGCCACGAGTAAATGGTCGAAATGGGAAACGGGCGCAAAAGAAAATTTTGCTTTTGCACATGGAGAGCAATGGAAGCCGGACATTAAGAGTAAAGTAGAAGAAGAAGGCAGGCCTGCATACACTTTTAACGAAATAAGAGGAGCTTTAAAGCTCGTTACAGGATTTCAACGTCAAAACAGGCAGGATATTAAAATTGTTGGAGTAGAGGGCGGAGACGATAAAATAGCAGATATAATGACGTTATTGATTAAAAATGTTGTTACTAAGCAAAACGGAGAATATAAATTTAGTGATTGTTTTTCAGATGGAGTGAAATGTTCTCGTGGGTTTCTTGAGATAGAAATAAATTATGATCAAGATATTCTAAATGGCGTTATAACTATTCATCATAGAAGTCCATTTGAAGTAAAGGTTGACCCATATTCTGTTGAATATGATTTAAGCGATGCTGGTTATCTAATTCGGGAAATACCAAATCTCACAAAAGATATATTGCTTTCTCGGTTTCCTGAGCAGAAAGATAAGGTAATTGAGGCAACGGCAAAACAAGAACCTGATAGTGAGAAGAATCGCTGGACTTTAGTAGAATGTTGGTATAAAGAATACACTATTGTAAAGTTTCTTGTTGATACTCAGCGTGGAGAAGTAACGGAGTTAGGCAAAGTAACTAAGAAGCAGGAAGCGAAGCTATTAAAGGTTTCTAAGGATTTACAGATATATTCTCGCCGTGTTCCCTTAATTAAAGTAGCGTCAGTTGTTGGAGACGTTCTTTTGCAGGATGATGATTCTCCGTATTATCCACATTTAAAGATATTTCCTTTTATCCCTTATATATGTGATTGGACACCTTCTGCAAGTAAGCTGGAACATAGATGTCAGGGGATAGTGGATGCAATAAAAGACCCGCAGAGATTGGTAAATAAACAAACTTCTATGTCGTTACATATCATCAACACTTCGGCTAATGCTCCGTGGATTGGCGACGATGATGCTTTAGATGAGGAAGGAGAGACGAACCTTAAAAAGTTTGGGTCAAGACCTGGTATTTATATTAAAAAGAAAAAAGGTTCAGAATTAAGGAGAGAGCCTCCTGTTTCAGGCACTTTATCGCAGTTTGTTCTAACCGATAGAGGTTCAGACCAGATAAAGCGTATTAGTGGAATAGACACTAATTTATTAGCACAAACAGAAATGAAATCAATGTCAGGTAAGGCTTTAGAGATAAGACAGCAACAAGGCAAAACAGCAATTCAGGAGATATTTGATAATTTGCGATTAACAAGACATATTGAAGCTAGAGTGATAATAGGATTAATACTGCATTCTTATACACCTGAGAAAGTAGTCAGGATTTGCGGAGAAGAAAAAGTTACGCTAGAACAAGCATCTGCGATATTAAAAAATATAGATATGACGCAATATGATATTGCTATTGATGAGATTAGCTCCTCTGCTACTATGAGAGCAGCAACCTTTCTTACAATGCTTGAGATGAAGGAGAAAGGATTTCAGAGTATATCAGAGGCTGATTTAATAGAAAGTTCAGATCTGCCCAATAAAGAAAAGATATTAGCGAGAATTAAAAGTCAAGAAGAGGAAGGTCAAGGGGCTTTGCCTCTCGGACAAATAACACAAAAACAAAGGAGATAGAAAATGGGAGACATGCTTATAGATGGAGAAGGATTTCAGCTAAATGACCAGAACGAACGTGCTTTAACCGACGAAGGGGATGAAATACTAATAAGTCATGATAAAGAGAACAATATTCTTGATGAAGAAGGCAACCCGAAGATGGATGAGGAAACAGGTGAGCCATTAAAAGTCGAAATTTTTACACCAGAGTCGCCAAAAGAGCCTAATGAGCTAGATGGGCTTAAAACACAAGTAACTACATTGACAGAGCAGATTGAGGAGTTAAACAAAGCAAATACAGGTATTAAAAGTGATTTAGAGACAGAGAGAGGGAGAAGGCGAGATTTAGAAACAAACACAACTCCGCCAGCAATGACACCTGAGGAACAGGAAGAATATTTGAATGAGCCAATGACCCGTCAAGAAGCGCTTAATTTACAGGATACTCTTCGTCAGGATATTAAAAAGAGCACTCGTCCTTTAACTGAAAGCACATCATTAGCAAGCGCAAAAAAGAACCATGAGGATTTTGACGAAGTATCAAAGTTAGCAGATGAGGTTTTAAAAAACCAGCCATATCTAAGAGCGGCGCTTAATTTATCTAATGATCCTTCGGAAATGAAATATACTTTTGGAAAAACACATCCGAAATATATAGAAGGAATTAGGACAAAAGGAAAAGCTGATACTATAAACACAATAACTAATCCAAAAATTAAGACATCGGCAAATGTTAGCGGTGTAAGTAAGACAGATTTAAGCGGGCTTGACTTGGCAGCGGCTGAGAAGCTCCAAAGAGAAGACCCAGAAGCCTTTGCAAAGTTACCTGAAGCAACAAAACAAAGGTTAATGGGCGCAATTTGACATCTATATAATTATAGTATATACTGATTTTTGAGGCTGGAAAGCAAGGGTTTCCATGTTTACCTGATGAATTCGCCTCACATCAAACAAGCATGCGGTCAAAATGGGCTGTAAAGCAGAGAAGTCAGGCACTTCTTGTGGAATTCGCCCACCGCAGTAAAAAGTCTCGATTCGCCTAAAAGCGAGGAGGGCTGTAATAAATCCTCAAAATTGTAAAAAGTTAATAAAGGAGGATTTATTATGTTAACAACCGTAAATTCAAGTCTAGTTCCTATTCTATGGGCCCGAGAACTCATCACAGAGATCCTAAGAGATTTATGGATGAGAAAGTTTATCAGCAGCGGGAAAGATAATGTTGTTCAAATTTCCAGCGAGCTTGGTAAAAAGGCAGGGGACCGCATAAGGTTCGGTTTAAGAATGAAACTTAGCGGCGATGGAATAGACGGAGATGGCGAGAGAGCCGGGCATGAAGAGGCTCTGGATGTCAAGAACGACGCGTGTGTCATTAATCAAAAATGGCATGGAGTTACGCTAAAAGGCAGAATGGAAGAGCAGAAAGCTGCTTACAATCTGCGCTCAGAAGCAAAAGCAGGGTTAAAGGACTGGTGGCAGGAACTGATTGATGAGTATATCATTCGGTTCTTGAGCGGTGATACCACTTTGACTTTTGCTAATGCTGGAACAGCTCCTGATGCGGGGCATCAGGTTTTTGCTGGCGGATTGGCAAAGGCAACTATCACAGCATCAGACAAGTTTGATGTTGGCTGTATCAAGAGAGCAAAGCAGAAGGCAAAAGTCCCTGCTTCTGGAACTCCAAAAGTTCCGCCTCTCATGATCAATGGAAAACCTCACTGGATAATGATTTTACATCCTTTTCAGTCAGATGACCTCAAGAGTGATAGTGAATGGTTGCAAAGTCAGCGAACTGCCAATATCAGAGGCGAGAAAAATCCTGTTTTTAGTGGCGCATTAGGTATCTATGATGGGGTAATCCTGCATGAGCATGAAAAATGCTTGACCTTCTCTGATTATGGTGATGGTGGAAACTTGCCTGCTGCAAGGGCAATTCTGTGCGGACGACAGGCAGCTCTTTTTGGTAAACAAAAAGAAGTTCCTCGTTGGCATGAAGAGACCATTGACAGAGGGAATAAGTATCATGTCGGCGCTGACATGATTTTTGGAATTAAGAAAGCTGTATTTAATTCCAAAGATTTCTCAGTAGTTGCTTGCGATACTTATGCGACAACCATCTAGTAGGAGAAGTAATAGGGGGAGCGGATTTCCCGCTCCTCCAATAACAAAAGGAGAATAGTCATGGCTTATGATTATGCTACAACTGAACAAAGGGCTTTGGAAACAGGGGAAATGGAGCTTATTCTTGATGTTACACCTGACGCCGCTACTGGAGATATAACTGTCACAGGTTATGCTTCTGTGAGGGTTGTAGGTGTAGTTCCATTGATTGAAGACCCTGCTGCTAATGCGCAGGTTGCAGTTCAAGCGTTGAGAGACGGTTCAACTCTTAATAAGATAAACCTGAAACTCTGGCAGGCTGCTAATTCGGCTGCTGCGGCATATAAGAAGTTCAGACTTCTTGTCAGGGGAATTAAGTAACAAAACATGAGTGAGGGGGAGCTTAATTGCTCCCCATACTCTAACAAGGGAGATATTATGAAGAAAAAATGGGTAGGAATAATAGGAAGTATTTTAATACTTCTTATGTTTGGAACTTATGCGATAGGTAATAGCTACCTAACAACGAAGTTCCTAAGAGGTTATACAACTATAGATCTCTACAACATCCTGATTGATTTTGAGACGGATGTGGACTTAAATACAGCAAAGGTTACTAATGCAACTCATACAGGCGAGGTAACAGGAGCAACAGCTTTAACAATCACTGATGAGGCTGTAACCTATGCCAAGATGCAACATGTATCTGCCACAGCTAGATTGTTAGGTAGAACGACAGCAGGGGCTGGAGACGTTGAGGAGATAACAGTCGGTGGAGATATCAGTCAAAGTGGCAGCACATTCACAATCGGAGCGGATAAGGTTTCATACGATAAAATGCAAGATGTATCAGCTACCGATAAGCTCTTGGGCAGAAGCACAGCAGGGGCAGGAACAGTTGAAGAAATAGCTTGCACTGCGGCAGGTAGAGCCATATTAGACGATGCTGATGTCTCCGCGCAAAGAACTACTTTAGGCGTAGATCCAGCAGGAACTGATAACTCTACTGATGTTACGCTTAATGCTAGTGCTACAACGGGCGGATTAAGTCTGTCAACGCAGGAGATAAGTCATAGAACTGCAACAAATGCACAAACAGGCTATATGACTGCTGCTCTGGTTCTTGATATTGAAAACGATAACTTGGCAGAAAAGACACCTGTAAACGCCGTAGCTTCAGAGGGGAAAATTACTTCTGATGCAACTGCACCTTCAGATACAGATACTGTAACTATTGATGAGAAGGTTTACACCTTCAAAACGGTACTTACGCCTGTTGAAGGTGAGGTTCTGATTGGTGGCTCTGCTGCCATTGCTCTTGATAATCTATTATCAGCGATTAACCATACAGGAACTCCTGATACAGATTATAAATGTGCAGCGGTTCATCCAACAGTAACTGCAACTACAAATACCGATACAACTCAGGTAGTTCAAGCAAAGACTAAGGGTGTTGCGGGAGATTTAATTGCTCTTGCCGAGGCATCTACGCATTTAACTGTGGATGCAGCGACTTTAGGCACAGAAACAGCAGGAGTAGACGGCACAGTAGGCGTTGCTAATGAGACTTGCGCAGACGGGTCATATCTCTACCACTGCACTGCTACAAACACAATAGCAGACGCTAATTGGAGACGGGTTTCACTAGGTTCAGCATATTAAATTAACTGTATGGAGGGCTTAAGATATTACCTTTAAGCTCCCCGTGCGAAATGGAGATAAAAAAATGCTAACCTTTAAGCAAATACAAGTTCTTGTGTGTTCTAAGTTCGGCTTTACCTTATCAGAGATGACAGATGCGGAAGATCTCGCAACTCTAAACCTCATTAAGTCTTATATTAACTTTGCTCAAGATATTGTTTATCAAAACAAGATGTCTTGGATGAAAGCGCAGGGGTTTATTTGTCTAAAAGCAAAGTATAATACAGGAACTATAACCGCAACACAAAACTCTGCTTCTATTACCGGCGATGGAACTACATTTACTCGTGATATGGAAGGACAGAAGATAGTTATTGAAGACGGAGCTGATGGTTCAGTAGTTTATAGACTTAAAGACTTCACTTCTGCAACTGTGTTTTCTCTGGACGGCAAATATATCCACACAGGCGGAATTGGACTGACATACGCAATTTATTACGATGTATATTTACTTCCCATAAATTTCAATTCGCTTATAGAAATGAAAGATGTGGATGTCTCATCTGACGATAAGGAGAAAAGCTATAAATTACTTTTAGAGGATATAGCTTCGGGTATTCCCGCAGAAATGCAATTCATAGGATTTGCTGATAAATCTTATTACAGCACAGGCACAGTTTCAATTGATAAAGCAGCTACAGAAGTGATTGGGGTTGGGACAGCTTTTGATGATGATTTTGTAGGCAGGAGCATACAGTTAGGGACCTATGGCAAGTTATATGAGGTTGCAAGTGTTGCAGACGGAACTCATTTAGCTATCAATAAAGGATTTGGCGGAGAAAATATATCGGGTGGAAAATTTCAAGTGGATCCGTCTCTTATAGAGAGAATTAAGTTTAGTTCTTCTCCTTCCATAGCAAAACGCATTCCTTATGCTTATTACAAAAAAGCAATAACATTGCAGGATGATGAGGATATTTCCCCTATTCCAGCAGATGATGTATTGGTTTTAGGCGGAATATGGCTATATGCAAAGAATGATAATCAGTCTTATCAGAACATAGCATTACGGGATTTTGACGATGCAATAAATAGAGTAAGAAGTAAGAGAGTGGCTGGCTCACCTACTTTAGTTAAAGCGAATGAGGCGTAATGGCTAGTTTAATAATAGAGCATTTTTTTGGTGCAAACACAAAAGGCGATAAAAAGGATGTGAGCGAACATGCCTGCATACGACAAAAGAATATGGTATCGGCAAATGGACTGTTTTCAACTCGTGAAGGCTATAAAAAGTTAGATAGCACAGAATATTCAGCAAGGATAAATATGGTTTACTATTTCAAGCGAAGCGTGGGCGGAAATAAGACGCTAGTTTGCGCAGGAGGCAACATTTATGCCGTCTGATACACTTAAAACTTTTTCTGGGCAAATTACGGAAGGCTCGCAAAAGGCTATTCCAAAGGATAACTGTTATAGAATGAAGAATATGCGGTGTCTTGAGAATAAGTTTTTAACACGTGCTGGCTATAAGAAATACAATTTAGTTCCTTATGACGCACATATAAACCTAATTTATGAATTTAAAAGGGTAGTAGGTGGGCATTTGGATATAATAGGTTTTGGTGGAAACTTGTATGAAGGGTATCCTGTTCCTCCGCCTTGGACTACTTTGGGTGGATTTTCTGATCCCTATGGTATCTACTACGACCCTGCGAGTGGGCATATTTATGTTGCTAACAGTGGTAATAACCGCATAGTCAAGACCAAGATAGACGGCACTGGTTGGCAGACTTTAGGTGGATTTTCTGATCCTTGCGGTATCCACTACGACCCTGCAAGTGAATATATTTATGTTGCTAACAGCAATAATCATCGCATAGTAAAGACGCAAATAGACGGAACTGGTTGGACTACCTATGGAAGTGGTGGTAGTGGAGTAGGGAAATTTTCTGATCCCTATGGTATCTACTACGACCCTGCGAGTGGGCATATTTATGTTGCTGATCAGGATAATAACCGCATAGTAAAAGCAATACCAGATTGGAGTTAAAATGGCACTAATAAAATCAGGACTTAAAGACTTACTTATGCAGGCGGCAACTTTACAGGGCAAAGCATTTATTGTAAATGGTCAGGACGGGAATATGTCATATAATGGCTGGACTACACCTGCAAGCCAAGTATTAGTAAACATGAGTATAAAAGCACCGCCAGCTTGCGCAACAGATGAAGGCACTAATTTAGCAGGTTCTCTAGTAGTAGGTGGAAAATACAAAGTTAAATTTGAGTATTACAATAAAAGCAGAAGTGTGCCGTCTGGAATGAGTCCGGAGTCCGAAGTAATAATTTGTCAAAGTAATGGAGGCATAAGAGCCAATATTCCCGCCAACTCAGGCGTAGATAGTCAAGTAACACATATAAGAGCGTATCTGACGGCTAATGGCGGGAGTGTCTTTAGACTTGATGACGCAGACGGAAAAGCATATACAGGCGCAGCTATTACTTATGACTTCACAGTAGTGGAAAAAGCTAGAAAAGTGGCAATGGGCGAACTAGCGGCAGACGGCAAGTCAAACATAGACGTTCACGGCATATTCCCTACTGTTAAATATATAAAGGCTTTTAAGGATAGATTATGGGGACTAGGCACAGAGAAGTTTTCAGGCGGGACGGTAGCTGTAACAAACGGAAGTAAAACAGTAACTCTTTCAGACGATACACTGCCGACAGGCATAGCAGACGGATATACGCATTTTCACATAGACGGCGATTCGAGAAAATATCTCATAGATTCCAGAACCGACGACACACATTTTGAACTAAAACAGAACTATGACGGAACAACAGGAAGCGGAAAGTCATACTATATTTACGGAGAGAACTCATATCTTTATATGACATACATAACCCCAGGCGGGATACCTATGCCAGAAAGCTGGCCAGCAGACCATTTTGTCCCTATAAACAAAGATGATAACGATGTATGCACAGGACACGGCGTTACACATAACCAAATAGTAGCCTTTAAGACAAGAAGTCTTGGCATTGTAAGCGGAACAAGCCAAAGTAATTTCCAATTTATTTGCATAACAGTAGAAACAGGCTGTATATCAGGTTATACAATAGACAATAACGATAAAGGCGACCTTTTATTCCTATCAGAAAAAGGACTTTGTTTAACTAATGGAAATGAGGTAGTAAACCTGTCAGAAAGCCAGATAGGCAATATCTTCACAGGAGAGGGTAATCCTCCTTGGACCGTAGAGAAAAGCCTTCTGGGAAACGCCTGTGGGGGTTATGACATACTTACTAATAAATATACACTCTTTGTTACAGAAAACGGACAGACACAAAATATAAAAAGAGTAGTTTACGACTTCAACAAAGTAAATGGTGTAGCTATTGGCTGGTATGAAGGAGATGGAATAGTAGCGCGCTGTTGTGGAATACTTGAGGACGCAAGCGGATCACCGAAGGTATCTTTTGGGTGCGACGGTGGAGTAAACGGAGACAAAGCGTACGTATATTCTTATGATGAGGATGTTACAAATGACGGAGCTGGCACAACTTCAACTAAAAGAGGAACTGTAACATCTGCAACTAATAATAGCTTGACGGATAGCGCAGCTAATTTTACTGATGATATTTTGGGGTGCAATGTTTCGATATTGAGTGGAACAGGAGCAGGGCAATCAATACGTATTTATACAAGAGATAGCGCAACTAAATTCACATTAGAAGCTAATTGGGACACTAACCCAGATACTACCAGCATATATGCCATAGGAGCTATTGACGCTTTTAGGTTATTCAAACAGCAGGATTTCGGGGCCCTGGGAAGTAAGATACTGGATAAGATAATTCTGATTTTCAAACAGGCAGCATATTCGTGTTACATCAAGGTATTTAACGACTATTCAACCACAGAAAAGATAGATAAGACAATCTCACTAGATACATCAAAGGGGTATCGTATGTTGCGAATCGGACAAAACAAAGCCAGATTACATCAACTCAAGATAGGTCTCAATGATGTGGATAAACCTATCGAAATACGTGAAATAAAAGTGGAATTTAGAGGTGTTGGCAAACCGAAGGATTTTGAATAATGGATTTTGTTAATAGATATAACTTTAATGATCCTCAACTTGCCGATTTAGCCAGACAACTAGAGGGTATATTGAATGGGAATCTTGAAGGTAGTAATTTTACATCAGTAACAAGTTCAGGCTTGACAGGTAAATACTGCAAGACAAAGAGATTTGGTAATTTTTTAGTAGCTGGGGAAGTATTTGGGATTTTTTATTCTCCTGATACCATTTCCATTATTAAACTTTTTTTAAGTATTGGCGCAGTTGCAGATCAAGATATTACAGTAGAAATTTACAAAAATGATGTTGCAACAGGACAGATTGCAACTTTATCAAGTGGAACAAAATCAGAAATGACTATCTTAGGCAGTCCATTGAGTTTTATAGAGACTGATAAAGTCAGTTTAAAGGTAATTACTTGCGGATCAGACAATGATCCAGGACAAGATTTAGATTGTGATCTGTATTATGAAATATAAGGGGGTGTAAATATAATGGCTAGGACAATAGCACAAATTCAAGCAGAAATGGCAAATCTTCCTACTTCTTTTTCTGTTAGCAGTAGAGGTGGTGGAGCACAGGTAGGTGATAAGGACTGGCGAAAAAGACAAGCATTACAGCAGGAACTTACAGCATTGAAAAGAGCAGAACAGGTAACTCCTATAACTGCTATCACAACAGCAATGAAGGAAACTCAAAGACGTGCAGCAGAAGATAAAAAGTTGGCTCTGGCAGGAGTAACAGGCAGGGAAACACAGGCAACAGGGGCTATTACAGCAGGCAGGGAAAAAGGCATAGCGGCTTATAGTCCCACAGAGGAGCTTCTAGCAGAAGCAAGAAAAGAAGTGAGTCCTGAACGTGAAGCTGAGATGTATGAAGCGGGCAGGATAGGTATTGAAGCAGGCACACAGGCAGGGAAAAGACGACTACAAGAGACTTATGCTCGTGGCGGTGCTCCGGGTGGTGCTATGTTTAGAATGATGGGTGATGTTGAATCAGCAGGACAGGGGCAATTATCTGAAGTGCAAAGAAACATAAATATTGATAGATACAAAAAGTTAATGGGTTTAACAGGCGAAAGCGGAAGAATAGCAGGAGCAAAGGCAACTATATTTGGGCAGGAAGGCAGAAGTCTTGCAGATGTTTATGGAACAACCGGCAGAACATTAGCAGATATTTATAAACATACCATTGCTAAGGTCCCTGAATATCCTGAAATACCTAGTGGCGGTGGCGGGACTACTAGGACTGTATCAGGTGGAGGATTTAGAAGTGCACCTAAAAAGAAAAAGGTTTATCGACCTACTACGGCTACTACTTGGGGAAGTCGTTGGAGTATGAACTGATAAAGAGAGGAGAGTGATATAAATGGCAGGATTCGGAATCGACCCCACAAGTTTAAGTTTAAGCCCAGCGGGCTACCTACAGCACCGCAGAGCACGCAAAGCACAGGACATAGGGGAAGCACAATTTGAAAGAAATTTGATAGAAAAAGAAGCAGATAGAAAAGCGAGATTTGCTGAGTTGCAATTTGATGCAGACCAAAAACTATTAATAGAAAAAGCAAAAACCGAAGCAAAACTTTTAGCTGATGAGGCAAAATCGACTAAAGAAATACGGACATGGGCAGAAAATCGTGCTAACGAAGCAATAAAGGCTGGTAACGCTACTTTTGACCAATGGGATGAACTCGTTGACTATTTTATAGGCGTAAAGACAGGACAAGCACGACAGCCACAACCTCAATTTCAACCCGCAGGAGCAGAGGGCGGTTATGATTTAAGAACAGAAGAAGCAGCATTGGAAGAAGAAATGGGCAGAATGAAGCAAGCTAAACAGCAACCTGCGCCTTACACAGAAATGATTCCTACTGTTACAGGCGGAGAAGGTAGTTATGTGTTAGAAACACAGGAAAATTTACCGGAAGAACTTCGGAAAGAACAAGGTCAACCAGCAAGAGAATTAACATTAGAGGAAATAAATAAGCAAATATTAGATGAATATAAGGCAGGACAAGCACCAACGCCAGCACCTGTAACACCCCCAGCACCTAGAAAGCCAGAAATACCAGAAGCGGTTGTTAAAACAAGATACGCGCCAGAATACAGACGTGAAACTCGTCAGATAAAAAATGCTACAAGAACAATAAACCAAATTAAAAAAGATGAAGCTAGGCTTGAAAAACTGATAAAAAGTCCTGCTTTTTCTCCTAATAAGAAAAAATACAGAGATGATCTGAAAAAGTTAAAAGCCAGAAGAGAGAAACTAAAAGGAAAAGTAGATACTTCAGAAAAAAGGCTTATAGCAATAGAGAGAGAATCGGGAGAGAAATGGGAAGCTAAGCGGGAGAAGTTGGAAAAACCGACTTCTAGAGAAGCAACAAGAACGAAAAATCTAATAAAATACTTTGAAGAAATTAATAAAGGAAAAATAACACAAAGCAGAGAAGAAGGATTTAGCCATGATGAAAAGAAAAAGTTAGAGCCAATTCTTAAACGATACAATGCAATTCTTAAAAAAGAAGGTAGCCCTGAATTAGAGTTATACTATGACACTGTAGGTAAAAATAAGTGGAGATTGAGAGAGAAAGCAGGAACAGCTACAAGTGGTAATGAACAAGAAACACTAATACAAGACAATATGCGTGCTTATGGTAAGAGTAGAGAAGAAGTTATTTCTGCACTTAAAGCAAAGGGATTATTATAATGGCTGTTATTCCTAACTTATTTGAAGAAGAAAATAGTCTTGTAGTCCCTAATTTGTTTCCCGATATTGATCCTAACCAAAATGTAGTTCCAAACTTATTTGACGATGTAGAGCCTATATCTTTAGAAACCCCTCCGGAACAGCCTGTATCTATATCACGAGGAGCAAGTGGCGGCTGGGGAGAGGACGAAGAAGATAGAATTGGGTTTAATGAAGAATTTTTAAAAAAACCTCCAGCTATTCCATTTGACCCACGACCAGCTTATAAAATTTATCAACTTTACAAATCGTCAAAGAGATTACAAGCCGACGAATATCTTGACGAAAATAAAAGAGAAGATGATAGATTTAGAGTATCTGAATATTTAAAAGATATTGCAGAGGAACAAAGGAGAGGAAAAACAATTCCTGCTAAAGTTTATGATGTGGTTTCCCAGATGCCTGCTTATATGAGTGAATTCTTACTTACAGGCGGACTTGCAAGTTTAGGCAAAAAGGGAGCGGTTAAAGGACTTACTAAGCTACTCGGGACAGTTGTAAAAAAACGAGCAGGCAGACTTGCAGTAAAAGGAATTGGTTGGGGTGTATCCGGTGGATTGCGTGCCGCCCAAATGCCTCACCGTGTTGCTGAAAGTGTTATTGGTCGCAGAATACCAGAAGGAATGCAATTAACCGAAGAAGGTAAATTTATTACTGAAGGAGTAAAAGAAAGTCCGTTTACATCAGCTTGGAAAGGTTTTGGTGATGTATGGATTGAAATGATGTCAGAAGAAGCAGGAGCAGGAATAACTAAAGGAATGAGTATGGTTGCTAGGAAAGTTCCTTTTATAAACAAAGCAATGCGTAAGCTCGGTGGTAAATGGATTGGACTTGGTGCAGGCAGGACTATGAGAGAATTTAATCGTAAAATAGGCACAGCCACAGGTTATCACGGTGTCCTTGAGGAAATGGGAGAGGAACGACTTGGCGATTTTATGCGGGCTGTAACAGGAATACAAGATTTTGGAGCAGGAGAAGGAGCTACTATTTTTGACAGAGTAATAGCTTCTATTCCAAAAGCTGAACAATTACTAGTTGAGGGGATAGCTTTTTCAATTCCTGGCGTTGCTCGTGCTGGAGCTGGTATGTTAATAAGAGAAGGAAAACCTGTCTTAACTGAACCTACTGAACCTATTATCAAGCCTACAGAACCCACACCTATAACAAAGCCAATTACTCCCACAGTAAAAGCACCTGTTGTTAGACCAAAAATTATAACAGACCCTGTTGAAGTCCAAAAGATTAAGGACAGTATTGCAGAGGGTCAACTTATATTAAAAGCAGGGACAAGTCATGGTAGAAAATTATCAAAAGACGAATTATTAAGCGTAAGAAAATCAGTTGAAAATTCTTTAGCAAAAATAGGAGAAAGCAGAATCCCTGCTAAAGCATTAAAGCAAGCTAAAGAACATACTATGCCTGCTAAATCGCTTAAAATAGGAGATATGTTCCTACATCCTAGTGGAGAAGTCTATAAAGTAATACCAACGCCAAAAGACGCACCTGCTAATAGAATATATATACAAGACGGAAAGAAAAGAGTATTAGCGCAAAGTGATGACATACATCTTAAAGGCGCAGTGAATGATCCTTTATTAGTAGGCAAAGCAGGAATGAAGATACATGGAGAGGAATGGACAGAGGGATTTGCGGATATTGAGGTTAAGATAAAAGATGTAGCCATTAAGGGACGGCTTAGAAAACTTGATGCAGATAATAAGATAATATTACGACAGATAGACAGTTTAGAAATACAACGAAAGCGATTTATAAAACACGGATTATCAACCAAGTCTATTGATAATAAAATTCAAAATCTAGTTAAACGACAAGAGAAGATTGATATTCAAAGAGGAGATATCCTAATAGACCAAAGAGCAAAGATAAATTTAGCAAAAGAGAAAATTGAAATTAAGCCTGAGAAGATAGAGAAGATAGCAATATCAGAAAGAATAAAAGGAATTAGTCAGGGATTGCAAAGAGGGACAATTAAGACAAGGGAACAGATTAAAGCTAGTCAGACTGAAATTATTGAATTATTAGAGCAATCAAATCTTGAGGCAGTAGATAAGGCAAAGTTTATCCGAGCAATAAAGAATATTCAGACACAACAACAGCTTATTAGACAACTTCCTATTATACAGAAAAGAATTGCTACATTAGAAACAAAAGCTACATCCAGAAAGTTAAAATGGAAGATAAGAAGCGAGTTAAGAAAATTCAAAGTCAAGAAAGATAAAGTGGGAAGAACCAGCGTGGAATATGAAATGCTAAAAACTGCTTTCAATAAGAAGTTCTTTGACGGAGTTAAGTTAAGAACACAGGCGCAAAACGAAGAATTGTTAAGCGGAATTCAAACAAATATAGAAAGTTATGATGTGAATAATCCTGCTAATTATGAGGATTTTGTTTTATATGCTTTGTTAAGTCAAGACACAAAAGGTTTGAATGAAATGGCTACTGATGAATTGGGGAAAACATTAGATACGATATTACAAACCCGACAGATAGCAAGAGATAGTTTTTTAATGAAACAGATTGATAGAGCAAAGGATATTCGTCAGGCAATAGATAATTCAGTTGATAATATGCAGGGGCATGGAGTAGTTAAACAGACTTTTAGCAACCGAATGACTATGAACCCAAATTCCTATTTAGACCGGCAAACACAGGGATCTAAAGAAAATTCGAGATTAGTTTTTACCTAATCTACTTATTTCTGCCAAGAATTTCCTTTCAAATCACTATAATTCACTCAAAGAACGTTTTATGCCTGGTTT
>JAUWOV010000090.1 GCA_030611945.1 bacterium
TACGAGTTTAAAATGCCGGCTTTGGCTATTACTGACCATGGAAACGTTTGGAGCCATAGAATTCTATGATAAAGCAATGAAACAGGGGATTAAACCAATTATTGGATATGAAGCATATGTTGCTCCTGGAAACAGGAAGGAAAGGGCATTGCATGGAATAAAGGAAGCTGCTTTTCATCTTACGCTTCTTGCCGCTAATGAAGACGGATATAAGAATCTTGTGAAACTCGCAACGATTGCCTATCTTGAAGGATTTTATTATAAGCCGCGCATTGATAAACAGGTTTTATCTGAGCATTCAAAAGGCATAATTGGTCTCAGCGGTTGCATGAAGAGTGAAGTTTCTCATCTTATACTCAGTGACCAGTCAGAGGCAGCGGAAAAACTTGTTTCTGAATATCAGGACATATTTGGTAAGGGCAATTTTTATCTGGAATTGCATAATCACGGCATTGAAGGACAATCAAAGATTAGTAGAGAACTTATATCATTCGGCAAAACACTGAATATTCCAGTAGTGGCGACTAATGATTGCCATTATATGAAAAAACACGATGCTCTTTCGCATGAGGCGTTATTGTGTATTCAAACAGGCACAACGATGGATGATCCAAAGCGGATGCGTTTTTCAGTAGAGGAATTCTATTTTAAATCTCCTGATGAAATGAAACAACTCTTTAATGAGACCCCTGAGGCGATTCTTAATACGATTGAGATTGCGGAAAAATGTAATTTAGAGCTGGATTTCTCCAAGAAATATCTTCCGCATTTTAAGGTTCCAAAAGAAACCAGCCCTCACAGTTATCTTGAGAAATTAGCTAAAGAAGGATGTAAGAAACGATTTCAGGATGTTACTAAAGAAATAACCGACAGGCTTGAATATGAGTTGGACGTTATAAATAAAATGAATTATGCAAGTTATTTTCTTATTGTATGGGATTTTATACGGTATGCTAAGAGTAAGGGGATAGCTGTTGGTCCTGGCAGGGGATCAGCTGCAGGAAGTCTTGCTGCGTATTGTCTGGATATTACAAATATTGACCCTCTTAAATATGGTTTGATATTTGAGCGATTTTTAAATCCGGACCGTATAAGTTTGCCTGATATAGACATAGATTTTTGTTATGAAAGACGCGGGGAAGTAATAGAGTATGTTGTGAAAAAATATGGAAGAGAAAATGTAGCGCAAATTGCAACGTTTGGAACAATGGCGGCTAAGGCAGTTATCAGAGATGTTGGCAGAGTTTTGAGCGTGCCCTACGCGGAGGTGGATAAACTTGCAAAAATGATACCTTTTGGACCAAATGTTTCCTTAAAAAGCGCTATGGAGACAGAAAAAGAGATTCCTAAGCTGATAGAGAAAAATGAACAGATAAAGACATTAATGGATATTGCCAAATCTCTGGAAGGGCTTGCAAGACACGTTTCAACTCATGCCGCAGGAGTTGTTATTTCAGAAGGGGTCCTTACCAATTTCACACCCTTGTTCAGGAGTAATAAAATAGAAACAAGCACTCAATATGGTATGAACTCATTAGAGAAAATAGGCCTGTTAAAGATGGATTTTCTTGGGCTCAAGACATTGACCGTTATTCAGAACACAATTGCTCTTATAGAACAGCATTATGATAAAAAGATTGAAACTGACAAATTGCCCTTAAATGATAAAAATACTTTTTCGTCGCTGGTTTCTAAAGGAAAGACTATTGGCGTGTTCCAGTTGGAAAGTTCCGGAATGCGCGATCTTTCAAGAAAACTAAAACCTGAATCTTTTGAGGATATGATCCCTCTTGTTTCTCTGTTCAGACCAGGACCTATGCAGGGAGGAGCATTAGACACTTTTGTGAAGGGAAGACATGGCAAGAGTTCAATAAAATATGATCATCCTATTTTAGAGCCTATACTGAAAGAGACATATGGAGTTATACTTTATCAGGAACAAGTAATAAAAATAGCGAATGAGCTTGCCGGTTTTTCTATGAGCGAGGCGGACACATTACGCAGGATTATGGGTAAAAAAGGAATAATGGATGATAAGCAGAGAAATGCGTTTATCTCAGGCGCTATTAAGAAAGGGGTAAAAGAAAAAATTGCCTCTAAAATTTTTGATTTAATAGCGTATTTTGCAGGATATGGATTTAACAAATCTCATAGCGCCGCATATGCAATGATTGCTTTCCAAACAGCATATTTTAAGGCAAATTATCCCGTTGCGTTCATGACAGCTCTCTTGAACAGCGAATTGCAAAATACGGATAAGATCGTATTATATATAAATGAGTGTAAAGACATGGGCATTGACGTATTGCAGCCTGATATTAATAAAAGTTACGCTAAATTCACAATAGATGGAAAGAATATTCGTTTTGGTTTGGCGGCAGTAAAAAACGTTGGCGAAACAGCTCTCAATTCTATTATTAAGATAAGACAGGATCGCGGTAACTTTAAATCCCTATATGACTTTTGTGAACATGTTGATCTGCGCACAGCGAACAAAAGAGTAATAGAAAGTTTAATAAAGGCAGGTACGTTCAATTTTGGCAGGTCAAGAGCTCAAATTATGCATACGTTAGACCATGCAATTAAAGTCAGTCAACAGATACAAAAAGACACTCAAAGAGGACAAACTGTCTTTTTTGATGTGTTTGAATCACAAAAAGAATTTCGCGATGATGTTAATAAGTTTGAGAATGTAGAAGAATGGTCGGAAAGCAAGCTTCTTGCATATGAAAAAGAGGTGCTGGGCTTCTATGTCAGCGGTCACCCGTTAGCAAAGCATGCCGATACTCTTAAATCCTTTACAACAGCATCAGATGTTCTTATTTCTGAGCATCAGGATGGTGAGGAGATTTATATAGGAGGCATAATAAATATAGTGAAAAAGCTTCTTACCAGAAAGGATAAAAAGCGTATGAGCGCGTTTACCTTGGAAGATATGCAGGGAACGATAAGCGTCCTGGCTTATCCTCCTGTGTTTGAGAAATTTGATAATCTTATTGAGATAGATAAATTATTGCTTGTAAAAGGAAGGCTTGATCTTAGAGAGGACCAGCCAAAAGTAATTGCATCAGACATCATTCCGCTTTCAGAAGCAGAGGAAAAGCTGACAAAGGCTATACATATTAAGCTTATAAGCACAGGACTTGATGAGCAAACACTTCAAAAATTAAAGGATTTATTAGGTCAATATCCCGGAAAATCTATTGTTTATTTACATGTGATGATACCTCAATCCGGAGAGGTAACTATGTTGGCAGATCCAAAAATCCACGTATCTCCAAAAAAAGACTTGCTTGTTAAATTACGTCATCTTATTGGGCAAGAGTCAGTTAGGCTAAGTTTATAGCGCTTATTACCCTCAAAAATCTATTTTTAATTAGAATCCGGACATAAACATACGTAAACCGCAAAAAACATCCATTATATCAGTCAAATAACTCCGCTAAATATTCACAACTCCTTGCTGTTAAAAAAGTTATGCGCAAAAAAGTTTTTATAATATAACTCTCGCAAGTCTGTAAATATTAGATAACTTCTTTATATTCAAAGACTTAGAACTTGTTTTTCTGTTTTTATCGTTAATTTTTAACGTCGCATAAGATATCTTATGTAAACTAATGGAGAAATATTCAAGGAGAAAGCTTTTTATTTGCATTGCAAGATAATAACATAAAGTAATATTTTAACTCAAAATACATAACATGCCTAATTCCAACATGTTAGATGTTAAGAACTATCTTGTTATCCTATAATTAAAATCTCTTTTACTTTCTTTTTACAGCAAGAATATACTAATTTGAAATAACAAAATGTTAAATTCCAAATATATCAGGGCAGATACATAGATCTGCCCCTACATTTATCCCGATTCCCGTATTGTAATGGCGAATCTGTGTATTCGCCCTTTTCCATGTAGATTTGGGATTTTGAATTTGTTTAGGATTTGGGGTTTTTACGCATGGGTGTTTTTAGCTGAATTTACACTAAAGAGGTGTTTTGCTATGTCTTTTGTGTATTTTTGCTCCAAATGGCTATATTTGACCTCTCAGAGATATTATTTATTAATGTATAGTAACTAACAAAGATGTTTTTCCTTCTTCTCTTGTGCCAACAATCAGAGCATTCATATTATCCTTATGCATCATATAAATGCTTTGCTCAGATTTAGATTGACTGTTTTTAAGCCTATCTTTCCAGCCTGCTCTTTCAAGACTTAGTTTCATATTTCTTGCAGCTGTTTCGGGAGTTCCTCCTGTAGAATATAGAAGAATCGCTGAGGAGCTTCCTCCCTTGAAAACTTCCCTGCTGAGAATAAGATTGGCTTGCGGGTTTTTAAACTCAGGATGATCCAGTGTTAATGGTTTGAAACGTCTTATAAAAGAACCGTCTTTTTTGAAAGAACTGATTTTGAGAATAGAATTCATGCCTTTCTTTGCAGATATACCAAAAATCGCAATGCTCTTTTTCTCTCCATTAATCTCCCCTGTCCACTGCCATACAGGAACTAGTTCTACGAGTTTTTTGAATAATTTCTCGTTGGCAGGGTTAAAGAATTTTTTGGTTTTAGGACATCCTTTGCAGGGATTAAGAGGATATGAGAGTTTACTGAATTTAGTCTTAACCCCCTTAGACTTTAAATAGCCGTTATAAAAATCGGCAATTATATGAGGAGGCATTTCGCTATTAAAGGAGCCTTCAATAACAGGCTCTCCATTATTTAGCGCTACGTGTATAACGCCATCCTTTGACACGTTTTTTGCGGCTTCAACGAATTCATCGCGAGGGATGGAACCGCACAAATTTAAAATTTCTGCCTTGCCGGAGGAAACGAATAGACACAGTGTAACAACTATCAAAAGAGAATATATTATCTTCTTCATAACTTTGTAGCCATCGGACTTTTGAGTATCCATCCAGTTGATTTCACCTCAATCTTATTGTCCCTGACCACCCCTCCGAAAACATTCCATATCGCCTGCCATTTCAGACCTTTATAAAGAAATGGCATTTTACAGCTTATATCTGCCTTTACCCCTCCCACATATTCACTAAAACCAACCTTAATTTCATCATCTCTTGCAAAAAAATTCTTTTTAATCATATTTTTTAATTCACTGCGGCTGTATCTACTTCCGGGCTGGTACCAATTGTATTTAACCAGAGAATAACCCCTGAGAGCAAACCAAACTGACTTCTCTGTATACAATTGTTTTTCTATAATAATTGCGAACTGTACAATAATAAGAAACAGGAGAAATAAAATTGGAAATATAAACACAAACTCTGTTAACGCCTGACCTTTTCTGTCTCTTATCTTTTTTATCATTTTGCCCTGCAATCTATCATCTTGGCATCCCACCAGAAAGCAGGTATAATCATGCTTGCCCTCTGTTCCCAGCTATTCATATGGTCGCTTATAGGATCCCGCTCGTGTCCCGGGCACCCAACCCAATACGGTCTTGCGCTTGCCCACGCAGTCATTTTTGGGAAAGTTAAATTTTTACCCAATATAGGCATTCCGTAGGCAGGGGCACCGTTTTTCCATACGGTTACATTCACCTTTTCATCCACATGGCCACCCTTGCGAATCAGGATACCTTTAAGACCAAAGAGATGCTTCATTAACCAATTAATAATCTTACCTGCCACACCCGGTATTCCAAACGACCATTTAAGGTTTAAATTGATTCCCTTCCAGTTTCCCCAGCTAACCTTGACCGTGCCGAAGGATGCGCCGTTTGTCATTGCTCCCGCAACAACTGCTGCCTCCACTGCGACAGGCGTAGCCTTTTTAATCTTACCCATTACCTTCTGGAGTTTCTTAATAGTGTTATATGCGCTCTCAAGATCATCCCAACATGCGCCTCGCACTCATCCCATGTAGGCGGCCACCAGCAAGTGCTAAACATACACCCAACATCCCCAACCATTCTTACATATAGAGCAATTATTGCATCATTTAAAACAGTTATACTGTCAAGAGCCAGCGCCTGAATAAGCGCGCCGTTTCTTGCTGCTATATCAGCTGTAGTCTGTATCTTTATGTGCTCATGGCACATTTTACTTATATTTACAGTTAAGAGTATTGCCCCAACTATAAGAATCACAAGAATCGGCACCACAACTAAAAGCTGCCCCTTGCTGTTTCTAAAAATATTCATATTATTTTTATTTGCAAGTACCCTCTTTAAACCCAAATTCCTATTTAGACCGGCAAACACAGGGATCTAAAGAAAATTCGAGATTAGTTTTTACCTAATCTACTTATTTCTGCCAAGAATTTCCTTTCAAATCACTATAATTCACTCAAAGAACGTTTTATGCCTGGT
>JAUWOV010000072.1 GCA_030611945.1 bacterium
GAGAAAGAGAGATTGATATATCCGTTAGCGCAATTGCCTCTGGAGATGGTGAAGGATGAAAACGGTTCCATAATCAGACCGTTCTTCAAGAGCAGGATAATGTGGTTGGGATTTGCCATTCCATTCACAATCAGTTCAATAAACGCATTTCATCATTATTTTCATTTTATACCTAATATAAATCTCGTTAATAATATTCCAATATTTCGTAATACTTTAAGTATAATTTTCAGAGTAAGCTTTCCAATGATAGGATATGCGTATTTTATCAACATGCAGCTGGCATTCAGTTTGTGGTTTTTATGCCTGTTATCAATAGTAATAAAAGGAATCTGTAACATTACAGGGTTTGGATTCAACGAAAATCTAGGCATTTTTGGAGTGCAGGGTTCTCCAATGCTGTACCATCAGCAGACAGGAGGAATGATAGTATTGGTAATGACAGGTTTATGGATGGCAAGAGAACATCTTAAGGATGTGTTTGGCAAAGCATTCGGGAGAAGAAAAAATATAGAGGATAGAGATGAAATACTCTCCTACAAAGCGTCAGTACACTCACTCCTGACAGGTTTAATTGTAATGGGAGCATGGCTGTACTTCAGCGGTATGCCTATGATAACAGTTCCTATATTCATGTTTTTTGCTCTGGTATTGTTTATAGGTTTAACAAGAATAGTTGCAGAGGGAGGACTGGCAGTAGTAGTAGCGCCGTCAATAGCGCCGTCTCTGGCAGTATCAGGACTGGGAACATCCATATTTGGTCATGGGGGACTGGTAAGTTTAGGATTTACATATGTATGGGGTTCAGACCTGAGAACGTTTGTAATGGCAGCAACAGCGCATAGTCTGAAGATAATAGAGGTAATAAAGACAAACAGGAGAAAGCTTTTCTGGTTTATATTAGCTGCTCTCATAATAGGTCTTGGAGCTACATTCTGGATAGCGTTGAAGCTGGCATACACACATGGCGGAATAAACATGAATTCATGGTTCTTCATAAGAGGACCGCAGGGACCATACAAGTATGTGGTAGACAAGATATTGCATCCGACAGGAGTGAATTGGATGGGCTGGCTGCATACAACAATAGGCGGAGGATTCATGGCGTTTCTGATGTTTATGAGATACAGGCTTCTGTGGTGGCCCATACATCCTGTAGCATATCCAATAAGCGCTACAGTTAGAATGAATGATGTGTGGTTCAGCATATTTCTCGCATGGATAATAAAGTCAGTGCTCACAAGGTACGGGGGAAATAAGGTATACAAGGCTTCAAAGCCGCTTTTTCTTGGACTGATACTTGGTCAGCTGGTTGCCGCAGGGCTCTGGTTTGTTATTGATCTGCTCACAGGACATACAGGTAATCAGGTATTCTGGATATAGACCCGCCTCGCAAATATGAACATATCGCAAAATAGAGTTAAGGAACTTGTTGTTGCCGCCTTAAAAGAAGATATTGGAGAAGGTGATATTACTACAAAAGCTTGCATTTCTCAAAAGAGAAATGCTAAAGCTAAGATTATAGCAAAGCAGCACGGAATAATTGCCGGACTGGAAATAGCAAAGGCTGTATTTGAAACACTTGATAATAAGATTAAATTTAAATCTTTGGTTAAAGATGGAACGGAAGTAAAGAAAGGGGATGTAATAGCTGAATTATCAGGACATATAACACCCATTTTGGCTGGAGAAAGAACAGCCCTCAACTTTTTGCAAAGGCTTTCAGGAATCGCAACATTAACAAGAGAGTATGTAAAAAGAGTCAAACCATACAAAGCAAGGATATTTGATACGAGAAAAACAACTCCGGGACTGCGTGATATAGAAAAATATGCAGTAAGTGTTGGTGGAGGACAGAATCATAGAATGGGGCTTTATGATATGGTCATGATAAAAGATAATCATCTAAAGATAGCGAATAGGAGTATAGAGGAACTTGTACAAGCCATTAGAAGGAAAGTTTCTAAAAACGTAAGGATTGAGATAGAAGTAGAAAATTTATCTCAGGTTAGGGAAGCTCTTCAATCTCAAGCGGATATAATCATGCTGGACAACATGGATATACTGACCATCAAAAAGGCGGTTTCCTTAATTCAAAATTCTCCCGAAAGTCTTCGGGACAAAATTCAAAATTTGCCAGAGATAGAGGTTTCAGGAGATGTAACCCTTAATAGTGTTGAAAAGATAGCAAAATGTGGGGTTGATAGGATTTCTGTTGGCAAACTAACTCATTCTGCAAAAGCAATGGATATATCATTGGAAATTTCAAGCACGAAGCACGAAATCCGAAACAATATCAAATTACCAAAATACAAATGCTCAAAACAATGTTTTGGATTTTGAAAATTTAAATTTAAAATTTGTTTCGATATTCGGATTTAGAATTTCGGATTTTATCTCTATAATATGCTTCACTGAGGATTTATTGGATATGGAAGAATTTTCTGAAGATACAATCAAAGCTGGTCTAGAGACTCAGATAATAGGGCAGAAAATATATGTTTATAATAAAACATCTTCCACAAATGATATAGCATGGTCCCTGGCTGAGAAGCACAACGCAGAAGGTACTGTCATTCTGGCAGAAGAGCAGACAAAGGGAAGAGGCAGATTAGGCCGAACATGGTTTTCTCTGCCGCAAAAATGCATTCTGTGTTCAATTATATTGAAATCAAATATACTTTCAGAAAGGCTGAATCTGCTTACTATAGGAGTATCTGTTGCTATTTCTAAGGCAGTAAGGGAGGCAACATCTCTACCTGCTTATATTAAGTGGCCGAACGATGTGGTAATAAAAGGGAAAAAAGTTTGTGGGATTCTTGCAGAAAAAAGAAGGACGAAAACTGGTTTTGTAGTCATAGGCTTTGGAATAAATGTGAATTTAGATGAAGATGATTTTCCACGTGATTTATGTGGTAAAGCTACCTCGTTAAAAATGGAATGTGCTAAGAAAGTGTCACGGGTAGAGTTTGCACAAAAAGTGTTGCTTGAGATAGAGAAGATGTATTTATATCTAAGAAAAGGGGAGGGGAATCTGCTGTTTGATGAATGGAAAGAAATGTCTTCTATTCTGGGAAAACAAGTTAGAGTGATTTTGCAAAATGAGGTTGTAGAAGGGCAAGCGCTTGGAATAGATCCTGACGGCGCATTGATCCTTAGATTAGATTCAGGTATATCCAGACGCATTACAGAGGGAACGATTGACTATGCTTTTTGCTGTTGATATAGGAAATACAAGTATTAGCGCAGGCATATTTACCAA
Organism: bacterium; assembly: GCA_030611945.1. Classification (GTDB taxonomy): domain Bacteria; phylum JAHJDO01; class JAHJDO01; order JAHJDO01; family JAHJDO01; genus JAHJDO01. The sequence continues at coordinate 3,263 of JAUWOV010000072.1, forward strand.
TGATATATTGATATCTAAAATCAGCATAAAAACAAAGCAGAATGATGAAAGTAGGGACAGGTCGCGACCTGTCCGCATTGAATATTATTTCAAAAAGCTGAATGATTTTCTAATTGAATCAAATCTTAAGAAAGAAGAGATAACAGGTTTTATAATATCTTCTGTTGTGCCTGACATAACGAAATTATTCATAAGACTGTCTAAAGAACACTTTAATATCGTTCCGCTAGTAGTTGGCTATAAGACAAAAACTGGTTTAAAGATAACATACGATGAACCTTCTCAGGTTGGGAGCGATAGGATAGTCAACGCCGTAGCCGCATATAATCTGTACGGAGCGCCTGCAATAGTTGTTGATTGCGGAACAGCCACCACATTTGATCTGGTATCTAAAGAACGTGCATACATTGGAGGGGTAATATGTCCCGGCATAGGAATGTCTATAAATGCGCTTTACAGAGATACTGCCTTGCTGCCAAAGGTGGAGCTCTCAAAGCCCAAGTCAATTATTGGAAAGAACACTACTCAGAGCATACAAATAGGAATTGTGTACGGATTTAGTTCAATGATAGACGGCATAGTAAAAAGATTAAAAAAGGAATTTCCTACACCACCAAAGGTTATTGCTACAGGCGGCTGGTCATTGCTGATAAGTCAATATTCAAAAAGCATACAGAAAACAGATTTGGATCTTACGTTACAAGGCCTCAGGCTGATTTTTGATATGGGAAAAACATCACTCTAGTATCCGCTCGAAATGAAACTGCTGTAAAAAATATTGCTGGATACGCACTTTGATGATATAATCTCTTTGTTAAAACACGGAGGTTGATTATGCACAATGAATTTACGGCTATTGTAGAAAAGGATGAAGATTGGTATATCGCTTATTGTGCCGAATTGCATGGAGCAAACGGACAAGGCAAAACAAAGGATGAATGTCTAAAAAACCTATCTGAAGCTATTGAACTTATTCTTGAGGACAGACGTCAGGATTCCTTACGCGCTATCCCTTCAGATGCTTCTTCTGAAAGAGTGGCAGTTGGATGAAACGCAATGATTTGATTAAACATCTACGAAGAAGTGGATGTTATCTCAAGCGAGAAGGTGCCAGTCATTCATTGTGGAGCAATCCGATTACGGGACATGTCGAAGCAGTTCCACGGCATACAGAGATTCCCAACAGACTTGTTAATAAGATATGCAAAGCACTATCAATAAAGGAAATTGGATAACAGGCGGCTAGTCATCGCTGATAAGTCAATATTCAAAAAGCATACAAAAAACAGACCCGGATCTTACTCTGCAAGGTCTCAGGCTAATTTTTGATATGGGGAAATGCAATCTCTGAAACGTTCAATGATTAATGTTAGCTCTTAAGGAGAATATCATGCTAAAGAAAAAATGGAGTCTACTTATTTGTTTAGTAATGGGAGTATTCGTTGTCTCTATGGTGTATGCTCAATCAACCAGAAGAAAAAGTAATACCACTGAGTTAAAAAGGAAAATTCAAGCACAAAAATTAAAAAAGAAAAAAGAAAGAGAAACAGCAATAAAACGATTGCGTAAAAAATTATCTCCTATAATCAGAGGATATAGTATTGAGGAACTGCAACTAGCATTACTTATTAAAGTAACAACAAAATATACAGGATGTAAAATTTACGCAACTGACACTCTTAATAACGCAAAGATATTTCTAGGAACTATTGAAAATGAATTTGCAAGTAATTCTATTTTTAATGAATTCGGTTCATATGGAAGTCCATACGCAACTAATAGCATTTGGAATGAATATGGAAGCTTTGGAGGCGAGTATTCAGCTATGAGTCCATTTAACTCATATTCAGCAACTCCTCCAGTAATTGTTAAAAATGGTAAAATAATTGGACGTTTATCTACTAATAAATACACAACAGGAGCAATTGATCCAAATTGGCTAAAAACATATTTTAAATATTGAGCTAACAAATCAATTCAGAGGAATTTGCATCCGGCAAATCCGTTGCGTTCTTTTGCCAATCGCTTAGCTGAGGTGTTAGACGCAAAAAAACTATCCAATGTCAAAATACAAAAAGCAACATTTTGTACCAAGCTCCTACCTTAAAACTTGGTGCGATTCAAAATGTCCCAAAAACCAGACTCCATATGTTTGGAGATTTTCTTTTGATGGCACAGATGTAAAGAGAAAAGCTCCAAAGAATATATTTCATGAAACTGACATGTACACAATCAGAGGCGAAAATGGAAAACGCAATTTAATACTTGAGCATGGTCTCCAACAACTAGAAACAAAATTTGCAAGAATCAGAAGAAAAACACTTCAAAAAAAAAGAGAGTTAACAACAGAAGAGCACATTTTAATTTGTGCATTTATTGCTGCCACAAATTCAAGGACTAAAGCAACAAGAGATCATTGGAAGAAAAATTGGGAGCGCTCATTAAAAATGATGGAAGGCATGATGGAATGGGCAAAAACCGCCACTCCAGAAGAAAAGGAACGTGCGGCTTCAATATCTTCATTATCATCACGCGAAAACAATAACAGTTTAGATTATAAACAGGTAAAAGAACTTCATGAAAATCCGTTACAAAAAATGTTGCCGGGCATGATAACTTCTCTAACTCCAATGCTTTTAAAATTAAACATGGCAATATTATGTACTAATAATATTCCTGGCTTTATTACATCGGACTATCCTTGTGTATGGTATGACCCTGAGGCATACAAAAGGCCTCCTTTATATCGGGCGCCAGGTTTAATATATCCTGCTCTTGAAATAACTCTTCCCGTATCTCCAAAACAAATCATACTTCTAAGCAGGCATGACTATACTGGCTATATGGACGTACATGAAAGAATTGTTGACGAACTTAACAGAAGAACAAGGTTTAATGCAGATGAGTATTTTGTTGTTAATAGTAATATGAAAAAGAATTTCTGGTTTGACCCTGGCAAAGAACCTTCTGACTCATGGGAGAATACCCAAAAAAGGAAAGAAATAAGCGCCGAATAATCGCATTGAATGCAGCGGCCTAACGGGCTTATTTGGGTAGTTTGCTACACTTTCTTTTGCACATTCTCACTATCCACCTATATTCTCCTGCAAAGAGACATGTTTTAAATTTAATCTGAGAATGGGCAAACATCCCCCTGATTTCGCCTATGGCGAAACCGTCCCCCTTTGAAGATGGATTTAGGGGGATTTCTAAAAATGCGGTTTCACATTTTTCTTGATATCTTGGTTAAATAATGAGACATTACATTGAAATAGTGCTAAGTGTTCAATAATTAATGTTCTGCAAAGATGGAAAATAGAATGGCAAGATCCGAAAGCGATTGGGTAAACATGGCTATAGCGCGGCTACCTCTGAACTTGATCAAGCCGAAACTGAAGGAAAGTCCGACTGAGGAGTTGTTATCTTTCTGGTGTAAAAATAGACGAGACAAGTTTGCAGATGATCTTTTTGATGCTGTCCGAGACGTTCTTCAATCAAGAGATATTCCATTGCCAGAACAGCAACCTTTTACAGGAAAGAAGAAAGGCAGCAAGACAGAAATTGGAACCGGAATTGGCGGTCTCATAGTTTATTATGCATACAAAAGACTGATCGAGGAGTTCCCAGACTCTTTCATCCTGAATCTCCTCGGTGCCATCGCCATTGGTTGCCTTTTCGGACTCGTTCCCTATTTTGTCGCCAAGCACAGAGGTCACGCCAAACTCAGCAAGGGTTCTCTCATCGCGTGCGCAATCTCAGGTGCCATTTTCGGTCTCTTTGGGTCAGTGCCTATGGCCGTTATATTCACGATCGTGACGTTGCTTCAAAAGAAGACCCTAAAGCAAGACATTGCAGAACAAACGCATGGATAAGTCCAAAAATTTAATCTGGGAATGGGCGGAGGCAAGCCCCGCCCCTACAATGTGGAAATTGGAAAATATAGGGGCAGGCCTTGCGTCTGCCCTGATATGCTTCGTTTTTATGTGCAATTTGATTTTGTGACATTTTTATATGATAGTATAAAATTCTCTTGACAATTTTATACTATGGTGTATAAATAACCTGTTATGAAAAGAATACAATCTCTATATCTATTTGATCCTGATGTAAATGCAGGGAAAATGATATTTTTGTCTGGTCCACGGCAGGTTGGGAAAACAACCTTTGTCAAAAGCAGATTGAAACAAGTTGGAAATGGAGAACTTTATTTTGACTGGGATGATCCTTATGTAAGAAGAGAATACACAAAAAACCCTCACTTTTTGAGGGCATATCTGAGCAAGTCTGTTAACAAAAAACCTCTTGTAGCTTTTGATGAAATACATAAGCACAAACACTGGAAGGACATATTAAAAGGGCTTTATGACCTTCATTCTGCAGAAGCTCAAATAATTGTTACAGGAAGTGCGTGTCTGGATTACTTCAGACAGTCGGGAGATAGTTTGGTTGGGAGATATTTTTCTTATCGTCTACTGCCTCTGGGGTTAGCTGAAGCTGCGGAGAATTTTGATTTTGTACTCAAAGACGAGACTGTATTACGTCAACCGGATAGACTGAACTTTCTTTCTACAGTTCAGAAGATAGACGAAAAAACATTCAGGCATCCTTTTAAAAGACTTATGGATTACGGTGGATTTCCTGAGCCATTTCTTAAAGCTAAAGACAATTTCTCTACTAAATGGAGGAGGAACTATAAGTCTCTCTTGATACATGAAGACTTAAGAGACTTGACGCGCATACAGGATATTAAAGGAATTGAACAACTTCTATTACTCCTACCCGAAAGGATAGGTTCTCCTCTTAGCGTTAATTCTCTCAGAGAAGACCTGCAGGTGAATCATAAGACGATTTCTACATGGCTTGAAGCATTTAAGAAGATATATCTGGTTTTTTCAATAATGCCATGGTCAAAAAGCATATCAAAGGCAATTAAAAAAGAAGTTAAATTTTATTTTTTTGACTGGACAATGGTCAATGATGAAGGAGCAAGATTTGAAAATGCAATAGCAGTGTTTTTATTGCGTCTTGTGTCTAGGTTGAACGAATTGGGTATTGGTGACTTTGATTTACGCTACATCAGAAAACACCAAGGACAAGAGGTGGACTTTGTTCTTATAAAAAACAATGAACCTATTGCGCTATTTGAAGCAAAAAAGCATGATTCCAATCTCTCAAAATCAGGTATCTACTTTAGTAAACTCCTGAAAATACCTTATTATCAATTGGTATCCGATTATGACATTGTTGAGGCATATTCAGAAAATAAATACATTGTTTCAGCATGGCGCTTTTTGGGACTGTTAGGTTAGAAGAGGCAAGAAAGAAATTTTCACTTCTATTTAAAAACCATTGTTGCTATAATCCCAAAACTAAGTATTAAGAATTAATACTAAAAAAAGGAGTTACGATGTATAAAATAGGTGTGATGGGTGGAGATGGAACAGGTCCTGAAGTTGTAAAAGAAGGAATGAAAGTGCTTGATGCGATTTCGGGTAAATATGACATAAAGTTTGAGTTTACGCATTATGATTTTGGCGGTGAG
>JAUWOV010000029.1 GCA_030611945.1 bacterium
GACGTTGACTTAAATCCTTTCCTGTTGAACCTCGATTTGGAAACCGTAACAGTATTTCCTCGACAGGGACAAATGGTTAGTGAAGTGAAACTTCTGATTGAAAACACCTCATCTGTACCACGGAAGGCAGACCTCAGGGCATATCTGAAAGCGGGGGAGAAAGAAACAGATGTTCTTTTATCCGGCATAAAACTTTCTAACGGTATACATCATCAGGACATTACCATTCCAATTCCCGATAGCGGCGAAGGCAAACTTAGAGTTGTCCTGCAGGATACTGAAACACAAAAGACTGTTTGCTTCCAATCATTTACCGTCCCTCTTGATTATGCGCCTCTGAAGGTAGAGGTTCTCCGTCCTCATTACAGGAACGCAATTTTTGCCGCTCAGAATATAAAAGATTTAATATTAGAGGTGATCACTGCTTTGGCCCCAAAAGAAAGGCAGGATTACATATTTGAGTTCTTGTTAAAGTCAGATAAGAAGGTTCTCTGCAGTCAAAACGCCGGAATAAGAGATGAGAAGATGAATATCTCCATCCCTTTTCCCGAACTAAAGACAGGCAAATACCTGATGAAAGGCGCTCTGGTGCATAAGCCAACCGGCAAAACACTAGCCGTATGGCAGGATATTTTACATAAACTGGCACCCCGGGAAGGAGAAGTTCGCTTTGATGAGAATTTTGTATGCCTGATAGACAATAAGCCTTTCCTGCCTTTTGGAATCTATGGTGATGAGTGGCCGAGAGGAATCTGGCAGGCTGCTGAGTTGGGCTGCAATGCGATGGCGGACATGAAAGCGGACTGGGCGCGTCTTATTGAAAAGGATACAAAGTATCTTGATGCATTACATCAATTTAAGCTAAAGATCTTTATGCCGCCGTACCCGCCAGGCGTTGGGATTGCGATGAATGATAAAGAGAGGCTGACACTGGAGCAGAAGGAAGCAATTCGCTCCTATATGCGTAAGATGAAGCGCTGTCCGGCAATACTCACATGGTATCTCAATGACGAAGCATCGCCGAATAAGGTATACCTGGAGCGCTTGAAGCAGATCAATAACATCATACAAGAGGAGGACCCCTATCATCCAACTTCCATTACAACCGATAAGATTCCAAAAATCAGATATTATGATGAAGCTGCATCTTTTTTTATGCCGGACCCATACCCCCACTTTCTGAAAGATGGGGGACAGGTACGTCCCCGGGTATCTACTCAACTTTTGGAAGAGTGCATTAGAGTCAGCAAAGGACGTAAGCCTGTATGGGTAGCATTACAGGCGTTTGGCTTCGATACATTTGGTCGCTCTAATGAACGAGCACCTGACTTTATTGAACTGCGCAACCAGATGTATCAGGCTACAATTGCCGGGGCAAAAGGGTTTTTCTGGTATTGTCGCTTTTGGCTAGAACCTAATGTAAAGATAGGACTAACTTATCTGGCAAAAGAGTCTCAATTGCTGCGTGAGGCAATATTTGCCCCTGAATCTCCTGATAAATTTACCACTATCAAAGGTAATGGCAAGCACAAGAATTTACACTTAAGCCGCAGACAGGTGGGCAAAGACTCTTATCTTTTTGCTGTCAGCAGTTCTGATAAAGGAAGAAAAATAACGTTTAATGCTGTCGATCTAAAGGATGGAGACCTTTTTGTAGTTGGTGAAGGTCGTAATATTAAAATAAAGTCTGGTAAGTTTGCCGATGCGTTTAAGCCTTACGATACACACATTTACACTACTGATAAATCCGTTGCCTGCAGGTTGGAGATTGCCAATGCGTTTAAAGAGATTGAATATGTCTGTAGTACAGTCATCAAGCCAGGTAACCTTGCCCACAAAACATTGGGTACGACGGTGAAAGTCTCTCCGAATTGGACGATTCGTTTTAATTTCCCTCGCCCGCTGCCTGAACGGGTTATTGACGGCATCAAAGGAACATCGTGGTATGGAGAGGCAAAGAAACCATCCAGAGGAGAAATAGAGATAATATTTGCTAAACAGGAAAGTATCTGCAAAGTGGTAATAGATTCAAATATCCGTCACTTGCAGATTGAGGCGGAGAAAGATGGAACATGGGTAAGAGTTGCGAATGTGAAAACGGATAAACATGATCTCCGCAGGGAAGTACAAACCATTAAATTTCCGTCGGTTGAAACACAGAAACTGCGATTACTGCCTCTGGCGGTAAAAGGTGGAAAGATATTGAAAGGAAAAGTTGTTGAGATCTGGGAAATAGAGGTTTTTAAGTAATGTTTTCAGAAGGAGATTAAAAGAATATGTCCAGTTCACAAGATTTTGGATTTTTTGATAAAAATAAAGATGAATATGTTGTTACAAATCCCTCTGCCCCCAGGCCTCAGGAAAATTATTTATTTAATAATTCATACTTTAGTTGTGTACATCAAACCGGGTATGGGTTTTCAAGCTATACAAACAAAGAGGGATATTACACTTCAATAATCACAGGAGATACACAGCCGGCGAATAATGAATGTTCCCGTATTGTCTATATTAAAGATAATGACACTGGTGAAATCTGGAATTTGGGATATTATCCACTTTGCAGGACGCCTGATAAATATGAATGCAGACATGGCGCAGGTTATACTTGTATTAAAAGCACATATGACAATATTATCGCAGAATTAAGAATATTTGTACCTTATAACAATGACCCGATTGAACTATGGACGCTGAAGCTTCATTCTTCGAGCGTTGCGGTACGCAATCTTTCAGTATTTGTTTTTGTGCCCTTTTCTCTTCAGACAAATGCTTTTACATACGGTCATGAGGTTTATCTAAACAGCATTCTTTTACCGGAATATAATTGTGTTGCGGCAAAAAAACCGGTAATGGATTTACCCCATAACTATTATTCAGCGTTATTAATGTCTTCAATAAAGCCTGATTCCATGGATGGGGACAAAAATGCGTTTATAGAACAATTCAGAACATTAGCAAATCCAATTGCCGTAGAAAGAGGCTATTGTTCAAATACTATTTCCAGCAGAGGGCCTATCGCAGGAGCGATGCATTTTAATTTAACAATTTCTAAAAATAATATCTGGAGAAGTGATTTTCTTGTTGGTGCAGCAGATGTATATAATGTAGAAGGTAGTGCTAAAGAATATTTTGTTAAATATTTAAGTGATTCAGGCAAGTCCATAGATAATTGTTTTCTGTCAACAAAGAAATACAATAATGAGTTTCTAGAAAATGTAAAAATAGATATTGGAGATTATAAATTTAATACTCTTTTTAATCAGTGGATACCATTATTGATAAAATTTGGTATTACAGCCGGGCGATGGGGGTTGCTAGGATACAGAGACGTTGTTCAGCATACACAAGGTTTTTTAATGTTCAGCGAAGCTGATAAAATTAAAATGCGGATGTGCCAGGCTCTTTCAAATCAGTATAAAAGCGGATATGCTGTAAGATCTTTTCCCGCGGCACTTGATCCGACAAAATATAAATATGCCGACTCTGGTATATGGTTAATCTATTGTGTTGTTGAATATTTAAAAGAATATGGGGATATGGCGTTTCTTGATAAAAAAATTCCTTTCTTGGATGACAATAAACCTAAACCGGTAATTGATCATTTAGTTAAAATTGTAGATGTACTCTGGACTGAAAGAGGTTCTCATGGTTTTTGTCTCATATATCAAGGCGACTGGAATGACTCGCTCACTCATGTAGGTATTCACGGTAAAGGTGAAAGCGTTTGGCTCTCCCAGTCCTTTTGTCTTGCCTGCCTTTATCTTGAGGAGTTATTTATATATTTGAATGATTCGACCAACGCTGAATTGTATCGCGGTTATTATCAAGAAATGAAAATGTTATTAAATAAAAATGGTTGGGATGGGGAATGGTATATAAGAGCTTTTGATGATAATGGAAGTCCTATTGGTTCACGCATAAATAAAGAAGGCAGGGTATTTCTTAACACGCAGTCATGGGCAATGATGTCAGGAACTGTTTCGGAAGAGCGTATCAAGGTATTAAATAATAGTATTAACAAACATCTCTTTACGCCTTACGGCTATATGCTTCTTTATCCAACATACACTCATAAATGCGATAATATAGGAAGGCTTACCTGTGTAGAGCCGGGTTGTAACGAAAACGCCAGTGTTTATACTCACAGTAATGCGTTTTTGATAGTTGGATTATTAAAATCTAATTTGCCTGATTTAGCATTTGATTTAATAAATAGAATAATGCCTTATAATCCTAAAAACCCAAGCAGTTCTGTAATTCCCTTTCAGCTTACAAATGGTTATGGAGGCATTGATCATCGCACTGAGCCAGGGAAAATACTATACGGGTGGGTTACAGGCTCAGGTGCATGGCTTCATCAGGCAGTAATTGAATATATGTTTGGACTAAATAGAACATTTGAAGGATTAATCATTAATCCATGTCTGCCAGAAAAGCTTAAAAACGTGAAAGTATCGAGAAGATATAGAAGCAGTATGTATGAAGTAGAGTATATACGTAATGATGCAAAAAGCAATAAGGTTAAAAGAATACTCGTTAACAATAAGAAACATGGTACACATAGCCCTTTACCGTTAGGCAAAAATAAAAAGTTTGAAGTTAAAGTAATTTTTTAAAAATGCATTTTAAAAAACCCGTTCCAATTAAACGTATTAGTTCGGCAGATAAACATTTTTTTTTCGGTTACTATGATCGTATTCCAATATCTAAAAATGGCAGGTATCATCTAGCTATACATCCTCAATTTGCAGATAGGTCTAATACAGAGAGTGATAAAGCGCCTCTATGTATAATTGACTTGCAAGATAAAAATAAATGGATTCCTTTAGACGAAAATACTGCATGGAATTGGCAAATGGGGGCAAACGCTCAATGGTTAGGCTCGTCTCCTGATAGTGTTTTTATTTATAATGTAAGAGAAAAAGACCGTATTTTTGCAAGAATACGTGATATTTCTTCAAATATATTATATGATCTCCCTTTACCTGTATATGACGTATCCAAGGATGGTCGGTATGCAATAACCGTGAATTTTGCAAGAATTCATACATGCCGCCCAGGATATGGATATACTGGAATCATTGATTATTTTAGTAGTGAATCAGCCCCTAAAAATGATGGAATATTCTTTATTGATCTTAAAACAGGAAACTCAGAGCTTATAGTTTCACTTGATCAATGCCGTTCTTTTGAGCCGGAACTTAACATGAAATCAACCATGCATTGGTTTAATCACATTATGATTAGTCCTAATGGAAGTCATATCATGTTCTTACATCGATGGCAGCCAAAAGACTCTGCTCTATCGACCCGATTATTCATATGTAACCGCGACGGCACAAATCTTTCCCTTATTAATCGAGGGCCTATCGTCTCACATTGTGATTGGCGTGATGAGAATCATATTTTAAGTTTTTGCCAAAGCGGAGAAAAACCACCTTATTATTATCTTTTAGATATTAATAGTAAACAAGTGGAAGTTGTTGGTGAAAATTTGTTTAATTGGGATGGGCATTGTCATTATTATCCGCTTGATGATAAACGCTGGTTTGTGACTGATACATATCCTGATTTTAACAATCCAAAAAGAACACTCATTATCTTTGACACTTATACAAATACTCGTTTTGATATTGGTGAATTTCTTTCTCTTGAAGGTTATGAGGGTGAGATTAGATGTGATTTACATTCAAGATGGGACAATAAAGGTAAATTTATATCTTTTGATTCTATGCATGAGGGTTATAGAGGAATTTATTTAGCAGATGTAAGTAATTTAATAAAAAAATGTAAAAAGTTGAAAACAAACATGGAGGAATAGTCTTATGAAAGGACCTAAAGTAGTACTTCTTGGTGCAGGAAGCATGTTTTTCGGTCGTCAGTGCATTTGGGCAATGATTCATTCCGACATTCTCTGCAATGGAACACTGGCACTGGTTGACACGGACATAGACAGATTAAACAAAATGACTAAGCTTGCCAAATTGGCTATCAAAAGCAAACAGAGTCCGCTTAAACTTGAAGCTTCAGCAAATCGGTTGGATGTACTCAAGGGTGCTGACTTTGTAGTATTGAGTTTTGCAGATAGGGGCGTTTACTTTCGCGGTGTGGATTGTAAAGTATCAGAGAAATATGGAATTAGAATGTGTTCTGGCGATACAATCGGACCCGGCGGTATTTTTAGAGCAATGAGAGAATTGCCGAAGATCCTGCAAGTTACCCGTGACGTGGAAAATATCTGTCCTGAGGCATGGGTAATCAACTACATAAATCCCACAGCAGTTAATGGAATAGGACTTATGAGGCATGCAAAGGTTAAAAGCTTTGCGCTATGCGACGGTCTGCATATGCCTCACATAAAAAGAACATACATGAAAGAAGCAGGTTTAAATGGAAGAAACGAGGAAAAGTTTGACCTTAGAATTGCTGGCGTTAACCATTTCACATGGATGTTAGCTGCTAACTACAATGGAAAGGATGTAAGCAGCAGCATCAAAAAGCATAAAGCCATGTTAGCATCAGAGGAAAAGGATGAAGGCCACTCAAAGGAAAAGTTTAACAACAGTTATTTGCTTTCACTCTGGGATGTGTTTGGTCTTTGTCCCACTACTATCTCACATACAAAAGAGTATGTTCCATTCTGGCAGGGGAAGGGAGTGAAAAAAGATAAGCTTCCTCCTTTAAGCATCTTTGATGTAAAAAAAAGATACCATCGTCATGATGAAATGTGGCAGGAGGTAGATAGATATATTAACGGAACTATACCATTAGAAGAGTTTCATGACAAAAACAAACCGGATCATGCAACTGATGTAATTGAGGCCATGTGGTCGGGCAAAAAGCAGCCTTTCTATATCAATACCAAAAACAGTGGTTCTGTGGAGAATCTACCTGACGATGCCTTTTTGGAGCTCTTATGTGATATAGATATGAATGGTCCCAAACCCCGTTATTCAGGGAAGTTTCCCATTGGGCTTAGGTCTATGCAAATGCAGGTATTGGATACTCATGAATTAACTGTGGAGGCTATTGTCAAAAAGGACAGGAATCTCCTGCGCAGAGCAATGTGTACGGACCCAATTGTTCTGTCTATTGCTGATAGCGATGCAATTATTAATGAGCTTTTGGAAAGAGAAGCAGGCGCACTTGACTGGTAGTCATAATTATCTATTATATAAGCTGCAGCTTCTTTCTTATAAGCCATTCTACGCTGAGAAGCATAATGAAAAGGAATAGTAGTAGGGGGGAATTGTGCAATTTTATTCTGTAAGATGTGATTGTCTGTCTATACCTGGCTTTTATTTCATTTAAAATACCATCTATATCCTTTACTGTATGATACGCTCCTCCTGTAGATGAAGCTATGTCCTTGAGCAGGATGTCGTTCAAGCCAATATCTTCCTCTTCCATGTACGGATTGCCGACAGCAAACCCAATCAGCTCCTTCCCTAAAATGTCTTCAATTTTAGCATAAGCTTTTAATTGATAATATCCAATATCATCCGACTCGTAATCTGCTTCATATTTTCCTGTTTTACCTTCCACATTAGTCAAGTTCAGAAAGGTCTTTTTATTTGATGGTGTAGTTATTTGACAATTTATGTTTGCTTTATCATATCTGCGATATTCCTTATCATACGCAGATGCCATAATATGAATTATCTCGCCGGGCTTGTAGTAATCCTTGTTTGTATATATGAGGAGATGATCTGTATCTTGTTTTGGCTTTTTATCTCCGGAGCATAGCCATCTCACCATCTGCCCCCAGAATGTCTGATATATATTGATATCTTCTGCAAATGCCCATTTCCATGTAGAATCAGTTGCTATAGCTGCTGCTTTTCCTTCTCCATAATTTTGCGCTACTAATACCGGCCATTTTTTTAGGGATTTAGAGTCTGAAGCGTGGATAAGCACTATAGCCCCAGGCTTGGGTCTTGAGAGAAGATTAAACCCGGATAAAGCAGGTAATGTTCTTATATTCCTTAGGATTGGATGTCTGGATGCTTCAGGTGTAAGCATTGGTACAAAAGTTTTCTTTTTCCACCTGCCTTTACCTTTTAGAGCAACAGGAAATATTTTTGATAACTTGCCTCTTTGATATCCTCCACTTTCAAAGGAATTTTTACCGCCTAAAATGAGAAAACCGCCGCCATTTCCGGTAAAATTGACAATATTAGAAGCAGATTTTTCATCAAACATGTTTTTAATATTTCCCATAATGATAATGTCGTATTCTTTAAGACCTTCCTTATGATGCAGAATGTCATTGAGTTCTTGATGTGCGGAAATCCCTTGCTGATAAAACCGCCCTGACGAAGTTAATATAAAAGCAGTAAGATCAATATGCGGATCTGACTCCAGTGCCCTTTTAAGGAATTTATATTCCCATCTCAAACTCCCTTCAATATAGAGCACCTTGGTTTTCTGACTAGTTATGAGTACAGTAAAAGTCCTTTTATTGTTCTGTGTTATAAGCTCTCCTTCCATAGGAGGAATCTCCGCAACATATCTACATACACCTGCTTGTTTTGGAATAAAACCGATCTCCATAATTTGCGCATTTTCAAATCTCTTTAGCAGCATACTACTGCTGGATATCACCTCTCCATCCAATTCTACATTAACAGGAACCAGTTTTTCTTCATATCCTTGATTTTTAATCTTAATATCTATATTTATCTTTTCTCCCAAATATCCGGTTAATGGAGAACTGATATGGGTAATTGATACATCCTTAAATGATTTATTTGCCTTTATATTGCCCAGTCCAACACTGTATATTGGAACTGCGAGGCTTTTAATTCTTTTGACCGTATTTTTGCCTGCATTATCATTTCCATCAGTAAATAATATGACTCCGGATATAGGTTTTTCTCCCATTGTTTTAACAGCATTTTCTATTGAAGCAGCTATATCTGTAGAATTGCCATATGCGCTGAGCTTTGCAGGTGTGTCTTTTTCAGATATCTCAGCAGAACCCTTTGAAAATTCAAATATTCTAACTATAAGCTGTTTAGACAATCTTCTGATAAAATTATTTTCATCTCTCTGAATTGTATCTTTAACTATCTCTAATTTGCTCTTTGGAGAAAAGGGACCATGCACACCCATGCTTTTTGAAGTATCAAACAAAAGTAGACAGCAGGATTTCTGAAGCTTTGATTTCAAAAAACTGATTGTCGGTCTGAATACTGCGCCTAGAATTATAATTATTAAAAGAATCCTGAGAAAAACTATCCAGCTTGCCTGCTTCCTGGAAAGGACAGAGTAAAGCCTGATATACGTTAAGATTACAGCAGTAATAGCTATGGCGAGTATCCCGATCAACAACAAAGGATCTACTGAATTCTCAAACTCTATTCTTGTATTTTGCAGTCGCCACAAGTCCATTATTCTGAAATTATATCATAAGTTTCTTTGTTAGGCATATAATTTTAAAAAAACTCTTGACAAACGAAATCAGTTTCGTCATATTATAATCAAAAGGGAAATTAAGAATGTCAAAAATTAGCATTGATGATGTTGCAGAAAGATTAGGAGTGGCGAAATCCACAATCTCTAAAGCTCTAAACGACCGACCGGATGTCAGCAAAAAGACCAAGGGTAAAGTTAGAAAACTTGTAGCAGAATTAGGTTATAAACCTGATAGATTGGCTCAGGCGTTTAGTTCAGGAAAGACGCGTCTTATTGGAGTGGTAATTCCTGTTATGAAATACGGCTTTTTTGTTAATATAGCCCGAAGCGTGACAAATGAAGCCAAAAAAAACGGTTATCGTGCAATATTTGATTCTTCAGACGAGATAGCCAAGCATGAGGTCGAAATAGTAAATGATTACATAGAAAGAGGTATTGACGGCTTGATAATTGCCCCATGTATAAAAGGAAGCAGTCCTTCTCTTAAGAAACTTGTTAAGAAGGAATACCCTTTTGTTGTGATTGATAGATATATAAACGGTATAAGAGCGCCATTTGTTGGGACTGATTTTGAGGGAGGTGCATACAAAGCAACGAAATATTTAATCAATCTTGGACATAGAAAAATTGCCTATTTAGGAGGTCATTCGTTTATTCCAGCTTCAAGAGAGAGGATTAATGGTTTCAAAAGAGCTCTTGCAGAAGCGGGTATTAATGTAAAAGAAAATTTGATCATTCAAGGTGAGTATGATTCAGAAGACGCAAAGAAGAATCTGCGAATACTTATGAAAACAGCTAATGATATAACAGCTATTGTCTGCGCAAACCCTGACATTTCCACAGGTGTATATGAGGAATTAATAAAGAAGGAAATAAAAGTTCCTGCTGATATCTCTTTAATAGATTTCGGCAACACTGGTTTTTTTACTTCTGTTGATCAGAAAACCGAAGAAATTGGCAGAATAGCCGTCCGAACATTATTCGATATTATGAAAGGAGAAAAATCATCTGAGAAAATCATAGTTGATACAGAACTTATTGTAAGAGATTCAACTGAGCCAAATGGGAAAAATATTAATAGAGCTTCATAACAAAAGGAGAGAGAGCAGATGAATAAAGATAAAAAGGCAAAGATAGGATTCGTAGGATGCGGTGGCTTTTCCACTGGTAACTTATATCCAACAATTCACAAAATTCCGGAGTTTGACCTGGCGGCGGTTTGTGATTTGAAAGAGGAGCTTGTTAAAAGGAACGCAAGGGATTTTGGCGCAAGAAGACAGTATGCAGATTTGGATAAAATGCTTTCTGAGGAAGAATTGGACGGAGTGGTTGTAGTTGGTCTGCCTAAAATGCACTATGAAATTGGAAAACGATGTCTGGATGCAGGTTTGCCGATATATGTGGAAAAACCATCTGCAAACACATATAAAGAAGCGCTTGATTTAGCGGAATACGCTAAGGATAAAGGGCTGTTTGGTATAGTTGGTTTTATGAAGAGACACTCTACCTGTTACAGAATGGCAAAGATGATTACAGAAAAGGAAGAATTTGGCAAAATAAATGAAATTGAGGTAAGGTTTGCCAATGGGCGCTATCCAGACCTTAAAGGCTGGGGATTAGACAAGGGACCATCCAATAGCTTTCTCATCGGACAGGCAGTGCATATTTTAGATCTTATCAGGTTCTTCTGCGGCGATGTAGACGAGATTTACGCTTCGTTGAACGAGGGGAAACGTTTTGATAACGGCTCAGGGACTTTTGGCTATGCAATTACAGTAACATTTAAAAGCGGAAGCGTTGGAATAATGAATCTTAGCGCGTTTCATTGTCCGAACTTCCAGATGTCAGAATACTTTCTTGCCGCAGGCGATGAGTGCTGGCTTGAGGTAAGAGATATGCTGGAACTCAACTACCATGCGAATCAAAAACCAATGTCTGAGTTCAATCCTAATGGAAGAGCGCAGATCTTTTCATGGAGACCGGAGTTTACAGAAGTTTTAGGATCTACAGCAGGAGGATTGATGGGATATGAAGGAGAGATGCGGAACTTTGCAAGAGCAAGCATTGGATTGGAAAAACCTGTTGCTGACCTCTTTGACGGAGCAAAGGATTTGCAGATCGCTGAGGCTATATGGGAAAGCAGTCAAAGTAAAAAGGCGGTAAAAATAAATTAAAATTCGAATATAGGAGAAGCTATTATGATTAAAATCGGTCTTGTTTCAGCGGCGACGTACGGCCCCGGATATAAAGGGAAAGATGTTCCACGCACACCAGGATCTTTTCACGGCACAGCGTTTGCGTCCACCTATAACGGATGTGATGAGGAAAAAGCGAAGCAATGGGATTGGACATTCGTGGCGGCCGAAAAGCATATTGAGGACGCTAAAGTTGTCAAGGTTTGGGACCCACATAGGGAATGGGCCGAACGACTGGCTGAGGTCTGTTTTATTCCAGAAGTAGCGGAAACTCCTGAAGAATGCACAAAAGGAGTTGATGCTGTGGTTATCGTTGATGATGGCTCAGGCACCCAGTGGAAATACGCAGTTGATCCACTCAAACGAGGAATTCCCACATACTGCGACAAACCTCTGGCAATGAACGCCAGAGAAGCCAGGCAGGTAGCTAAAGTGGTCAGGAAAACTGGAACTCCCTTCCTGTCAGCAAGTTCGCTGCGATTTGTGCCGGACATTGTCGCATTAAAAAATGAACTGTCCGACCTTGGTGAAATCAACCTGGCAACTTCGGCGTGCGGCAATGAGTTGATATACTACGGCATCCACGCTCTGTCAATGTATTATGGGATTCGCCCCGGGGGCGCTGTATCATGTTTCAATGTCGGACGGTCGAACTGCAACATTGTTCGTGTGCGGTTTGAGAATGGATGTGATCTGATGCTCATGGTCGGAGAGAGTGAGATGATGTGCGCCGGCTACCAAATCAATCTCTATGGTACCAAAGGCTGGCGAACATTGACGCCAAAGCTGGACAATCTCTACTTCTATCTTCAGGAGCAATTTATCCAAATGCTTAAGACAGGAAAAGAGCCGGTGCCTGTGGAGGAAGAAGTGGAGGTCATCGCCGTACTGGAGGCAGGAAAACGCTCTCTGGCTGAAGGCAGGGAAGTAAGCATCAAAGAGGTATTAGCGTAAGTGAAATTATGAGGAGAAGTTATGATTTTTGATCACATCGGAGTAATAACGGACGAAAAGAAAGAAGATGAAATATGGGTGGAGGCTACAAGAGTGTGGGTAACTGATTACAAGAAACATCCTTACAAAGTAGAATGGTTGAGATATGAGCCGGACAGTCCTGTCAAGGGACCAGTCAGAGAAATGGCGCATGTCGCATACCGGGTTGAAAATTTAAAAGAAGCAAGCAAGGACATGAAGGTACTACTGGAACCCTTTGATGTTGGGTTTGCTGTAGTTGGTTTCTATGAATCAGAGGATGGCGCAGTAATTGAATTTATTGAATACAAAGAGAAAGGACAAAAAGATGAATGAGATGAAACTAAAAAATATTTTTGTTACAGGAGCCAGCGGCAAGATTGGCAGGGCGCTTCTACCCGAGCTTCTTGCTAAAGGATACAAGATAAGAGCGCTTGAGTTTGAAGAAGATATAATTGAGTGTAAAGATGTGGAAATAATGCGTGGAGATTTGAGAGATCCTTCTCTTGCCAAAAAGGCTCTTCAGGATATGGATGCCGTTATTCATTTAGCAAACTGCAAAGAGAACAGAGAGTTGTTTCTGGATACAAATATAAAAGGAACCTTTTATCTTCTTGATGAAGCAAAAAACTGCGGTCATATAAAACAGTTTATTCAGGCAGGCTCAGACGCAAGAGCAGGCATCTATCACTATCCTCGTCCTTATCCTATTGATGAAACATATCCTCACAGCGCTTACCCGGGTTACTATGCTTTTTCCAAGGTTCTTGAGGAGACAATGTGTGAGCAATATACTATTCAGTATAAATTACCTATCACAGTCGTTCGTTTCTCATGGGTGCATGATGAAGATGACTTCCTTTGTCATATTACGCTAAAAGAGCCTGATTTCGGTGTTCCTGTATGGAAAGAACTGGCTAAAACTGCTAAACAGAAAGAGTTCTTTGAAAAAGGCATGAATGGCGTGGCGAAACTTGTTCACCCCGGAGGCAAGCCTGGAATCCGCCATATAGTAGGCATTAAAGACGTTGTTCAAGGAGTTATTCTTGCAATAGGAAACCCTTCTGCTATTGGGCAAGCATTCACGATCACAGCTCCTTCTGCTTTCAGCTACGGCTTTGCTGCTGAGTATATATCAAAAAAACTGAACATTCCTGTAGTAGAGTTTGAGTATGATAAATTCCACGATTTTACTCATACCATCGCAAAGGCAAGATCAATCCTTGGATATAATCCGGAATACGACATAACGAAAATTATTGATTCTGCAATAGAGTTCAGGAAATCAGGCAAAGAACGTCATCAAACAAAGTATATAGGATGAGCAAATACATGGAAAATTCTAAATCCGAATATCTAAATTCTAAACAAATACAAATAACCAAAATCCAAAACAGTTTAGAACATTTGTATTTAGAATTTTAGATTTGTTTAGGATTTGTGGATAGAGGAGAAGAAAATGGATAAACTGAGATATGGTGTAATAGGTACAGGCTGGTTTGGGGAAATACATATTGAAACGTTATCAACTTTACCAAATGTAGATGTGGTAGGTATATCCCGGAGGTCTATAGAACCGTTAAAAGAAACTGCAAGAAAACATAATATCCCAAACATCTATACTGACTATAAAGAGTTATTAGCGAACGAAGAAATAAATGCGGTAAGCATTACTACTCATTTTGATAATCACTTACAGCCTGCAATAGATGCGCTAAAAGCTGGGAAACACGTTTTTTTAGAGAAACCTATGGCAAAAAGCGCAGCTGAATGTGATGAAATCATCAAAGCTGTTCGCTCAACGGATAAACTATTTATGGTAGGTCATGTCTGCCGTTTTGATCCCCGCGTAAGTCTTGCTAAAGAAGCTATCCAACAGGGACGTATCGGCAATATCGTCTCAATGCACGCAACGCGGAACTTACCGGCAAGTGTCGGCGCAGCCAATCTTGATAAAATTTCAGCGCTTATGGGCGACGGCATTCACGATACTGACCTGATGTTATGGTTCACAAAAAGCAAAGTAAAGACAGTATACGCGCAGACCGTTCGTGTAGGAGATTTCAAGTACCCGGATATCGGCTGGGCAATGTACAGATTTGACAGCGGCGCAGTTGGAGTGATTGAGTCTATCTGGTCGCTCCCCGATACTACAGCTTTCACCATTGATGCCCGCATGGAGATTATTGGAACTAAAGGAGCTATTTATATAGATGCGGGGAATGCGGGTCTGACAATCACCGACAGTATGGGTAGTAAAAAGCCTGATACGGGATATTGGCCGGAACTTTTTGGAAAGCGAGTTGGAGCTTTGCGAAACGAACTCAGCTATTTTATCAACTGTATCAGAACAGGTAGAACCCCTGATGTGATTACTCCTGAGGAGTCTGCAGAAGCAGTAAGAGTAATGGAAGCCGCTGAAGAATCTGCAGCATCGGGAAAGGTAGTGAAAATTGTGAAAGAATTTTAGGAATAGGTCATATTCTTTAGCTTTAAATTAAATAGAACGGAACGAATGTAAACCCGTTTTTTTGTTTTAACATCTTCTTGTTAGCCACAATGGCTGTTTTGCTCTTATACTTCCTTGAAAAAGAAACCATGCCTGCAGGCAAGTTATCCGTTTCTTTTAGTTTCACCTCCAATGGAAGGATATTCTCTTCATCAATCACAAAATCTACTTCAGAGCCATATTTTAATCTCCAGAATTTTATGTTCTCCACGGTTTCTACTCTCTTCAATAAGTTCTTAAATACCACATTTTCAATAAGAGCGCCGGCATCAACTCGTTCATCAATCTTTCTAAAATCGTTAATAATTCGGTTGCGCAGACCAATGTCATAGAAATAGACTTTTGGCATCTTCACAATTTCTTTTTTCTTATTAGTAAAATACGGGCTGATAAACCTACATACATAAGTACTCTCTAAAATGGAAAAATATTTCTCAACTGTCTGACGGGCTATTCCTATTTCTTTGCTAATATCCTGCGCATTAATTAAATTTCCAATATTCAAGGATAGAAGTTTTACAATTTTGTTAAATGCTGTTATGTTTTCTAAAGAAAAAATGGCATTAATATCCTTTCTTATGTAAGAATTATAAATATCCTCCAGGTATTTCTTTTTTTGAGCATGTTCATTAAGCATTACTACAGCAGGATAGCCTCCAAAAAGAGCATATTCAAAGTAATGTTTTATAAGCTTGTGATGAGAGATATCAGATATGGGCTTAAGTTGGCTAAAATCGCTATGCTTATCTATTAAGTCTTTTAATTCCCTTTCGTTCTGAAAAATAAGGTATTCTCTAAAGTCAAGAGAATAAACTGCAAAGGTTATTTTTCTGCCGACAAGGGAATCTTTAAATTTCTTCTTAATTGTTAAAGCTGACGAACCTGTGACAAATATCTTTATTCCATCTGAATGGTGGTCAACAAGAAGTTTTAATATATTGGTGGGATTATCTAAATATTGTATTTCATCTATAAAAATAAATTTTTTGCTATTTCCAGGGCTCTGTTCGCAGATATAATCAAGAAGCCTGTCTGCGCCGGCATTAAGCAATTCAAGATTATCAATCCTTTCTAAGTCCAGATAAAATATGTCTTTCTCAGCTATCCCCTTATTTACCGCCAAATACTGGATGAGCAGATAGAGCAAAGAGGTTTTCCCAACCTGCCTTGAACCAAGTAGGATAAGCGCTTCTTTTTCAGGTATCCATTTTATTATCTGCGGCAGTATATTTCTTTCAATTAAGCTTTTATTAAGAATCTGTGTAATATCAGACATTTTAGTTTTCTCAATTTAGTTTAACTATATTATAAGATGTTATTAAATATAGTCAATATTTATTTTGCCTACTCACTTACCTGTGATCTTGTGAAAGAATTTTAGGAATTCATTAAATTGACCTCTTTTATCAAACTTCTCTTTCATAAGCTTACGAGCGTTTTTGCCAATCTGCAGGTAATTGTTCTTATCTGAGGAGAGTTTGGCGATCGCGTTTATAAGTTCGTTTTTGTTCCCTGGTTCTATCATATAGCCTGTTTCTCCATCAAAAACAACTTCAGGCACTCCTGCTAATTTTGACGCTATAACAGGCAGTCCCATAGACATTGCTTCAAGCAGGACATTTGGCAGCCCTTCCTTATAGAGACTTGGAAGAGCTAATATATCAATTCTTTCAAAAATATAGTTTGGTTCGTTGGTAAATGGGAAAAATGTTACGTTTTTTTCAATATTCATTGTTCTGACTTTTGCTTTCAACATTTCTTCATCCGGACCATCCCCGACAAGCATTAAGTGAATATCAGGGAATGATCCATCTGCAAGCTTTGCGACAGCTTCGAGAAGAAGCATCTGTCCTTTTCTTTCTTCAAAAGAGCCTACTGAGCCCAGAACCGGACCGACAGTGCTACAAAGAGAATAACGCCTCAAGGCTTCAGCTTTGTTTTTATCTGATGAAGTAAAACGGTCAACTTCTGTTCCCTGATAGATGAGTTCAACCTTTTCAGAAGGGATTTTATAATTATCAATAAGATACTTGCGTGTGAAGTCTGTGATACTGATGATTTTTACATTAATGGAGTCATCCGGAAGATAAAATTTCCTCAGATATTCAGGTACAATAGTTCCTGTTTTGGGGATAAGAACTGTGTCAAGACCAGCTTGTTTTATACATTCAGCGCCAAAAACAGCGCAGTGAAATCCATTTCTCGGAGGGTGCACAGTACAAACAGCAACATCACAATTATTCAGACCCTCAGTCCAGATCCTTTTAAATTCATCGCCTTTGGATACAACTCCGTCCCAGTCATATCCAATAACATGCGCTCCTGCATTAGAGCATTCTATAGCTACCCAGCTGTCCAGAGGCGCAATAACAGTAACATCCTCTCCTTTTTTAAGAAAAAACTTGACCGCTTCAGAAACCCAGATTTGGGTCCCGCCATGAAGATGTGTATCTTCAATAAATCCGATATGCATATTTCTCAGCCCTTAGATCTTTTCAAAGTTCTGAGCAATTTATAGAATGTCTTTGCAAGAACTTCAGTTCCATAACGCATTCTTACAGCATCTCTGTTATGCTTTTTAAGTTCTTCTTCATTTTCTCCAAACATCAGCTTTGTTGCTTTACTAAGAAAGTCCTGAGAAAAATCGTTCTCCGGGAAAAGTATGTATTTTATTTGCTTCTCTTCGGGAAGATATTTGCCAACAACATTGGCAAAAACATCTTCAGGATAATAACTGCTGCATATAATGGGTATCCTGCACGCGCTTGCCTCAATAATAGGCAATCCTCTACCTTCAGTTTCACTGGGGAATAAAACTACTGTAGCAAGTCTGTAAATGTCCTCAATATGCATACGTTCCAACCCATTTGCCTTAAAGCTCGGGTGATCTTCTGTTCCTACTGAAAACGCAATAAAAATGCGGTCAGAAATATCTTTTGGCAATGCTGAGCACAAATCAATATAAGCTCCTAAAACAGTTTCAAGGTCTGCCTGATGCTCTATAGGCACAGGTCCTGTTATATGGAGAACAAGTTGGAAGTCATTATTGCCTTCAAACTCCTTGCGAAAATGGGAGTAGTTCATAAGCGCGAAAAAAAGATGCAGATCCTTTTCAATACGTTTTCTGGCAACTATGCGTGTAGGCTGGAGACAGTAAATAATCTTTTTACTTGTTAAGTCAAGCTCAAGTCCATTTCTGAATCCACAGACAACAGGCTTCTGTTTCTTCATCCATTTTGTGAGATTCGCAACGTGAGAGGAAACCTGAACAGGTTTGATTTTTGGCCTGCCATCTGAAAGTATATATGCCATTCTCCGACGTGAAGATATGACATCTTGTTTTGTATATTCTCTTAAAAATTCGTCGCTTATGAAGGTAGATAATTCAAACACTCTATTCTTAGAAAATCCATAATGAGTAGTCAGGTAACGTGACTGCTTGTGATTTATATTTACCTGAATCCACCGCTTTCCATTCCATGGATATAGTGTTTTAAACAGCGAGAAAAATGCCTGATTCTTAATGTTTCTAAAAAAGTGATCTCTTACCCCTGATTTTTCTCCAGGGTTGCGTTCTGAGGCAGGTTTTCCTCCTTCCCAATAGAAATCATGATTTGAATTCAAAACATACATACCAAGAGATTCAGAAACTAAAATAGCCGCAATAGCAATAGCAAAATTCCCGGGATTTGAAAAAATATTAACAGGAAAGAGTAAAGTAATGTTTTTATTCACTACATAAGATCCGAGTTCTTCTGCAAAAGAGATTACCTGATCCCACATCTCTATTGCAATATCACCTGAAACTTTACTGCCTTCAGGTATATCCTCATAGAAAAGCTTGGAAAACCACTTTCCATTGTGCCATTTAGACCATCCATTCATTTCACGGATATGAGAGCGATTCCAGTGCGGTTTAAGAACAGCATCCGCTTTATCATGGAAATCTCCGCTGATAAAATGGAGAACAGGTAAAGTGCTGTAAGCATCTGTGAATATCTTTTCCATACAATGAGCATATTTGCCTATTTCAATTGAGACTCCGTCAATTCCAAAATCGTATGTCATAAACGCAATACCATTATGAAGTGAATTTAGGAATTCCTTATCGGTGAATGCCTCAATCTCAGGAGAATCTCTCTTTACAGATTCAAGGACAGCTGAGATATCCTTCCACCTTTTGACATTCGTTTCTGAAAGCATCTGTTTCATCTGGTTAAAAAGGATTTTCTTATTACCTGCCATTAATTGTACTCCCAAATTCATGAATGTAATTTGTATATTAGCATACTGGCAGAACTTTGCAATAAATTTGCCATCCGCCACTCTTTATGATAAAAGATATGGATGGACAAAATTATGGCGGCGTTAAATATTATACTAAAGAAGACGATATTTTGAGTGATCCCGATGTTCAAGCTGTATATATTGCTACCCCTGTTTATCTCCATGTCTCTCAAGTTATAAAGGCAGCTAATGCAAAAAAGCATATCTTCTGCGAAAAACAGATGGCTATGACTGTGAAAAAATGATTAAAGAATGCAAAAAAAGTAGTTATGGCTTGTTATGAATCTAGTAAGAAAAAGAGAGCTATAGAAGTAGTATAATGCATAAGGTAAAGATAAATAATTTTAAGGATTTTAAATACACCCAAAAACCTAGATAGAAGCCTAAAAAAAGGTAGAAAGAAGCAGGCTCTGCTGGTATAATAGCAAAAACAGAGCATCACCCAATGGGTGAAAAACGGAGATAAAGATGCTATTAACAAAAAAGATGTCACAAGTC
>JAUWOV010000041.1 GCA_030611945.1 bacterium
GGGAAAGCGTCATTTGAAGGAGAAAGCCCTCCAACAGATTGAGGCGGTTGGTCTCACACAGAGAACATCTCATCAACCGAATGAACTTTCCGGCGGAGAACGACAACGAGTTGCCATTGCGCGTTCTTTGGTGAATGACCCATTGATTATTTTTGCTGATGAACCAACAGGCAATCTTGACACAAAGAGCGGACAAGAGATTATGTCAATTTTACAAAGATTGAATCAAGAGGGTAAAACTATTGTGATGGTAACTCATGAAAAAGAAATTGCTCAATACGCAAAAAGAATTATTCACATGCGCGACGGCGAAATTATTTCTGATGACCCCGTTAGAAGTAATCCCGAAAGCTTTCGGGATGCTACATCAATGGCGCAAACTTCTAACGGGGCAGCAGAAGACATTCTGTCGGAGTCACATTCAACCGTCAGGAAAGCCGAGTTCTTAGACCATATCCGCCAGGCTGTTCATGCCATAGTTTCACATAAGATGCGTTCAGTTCTTTCCATTCTTGGTATTCTTATCGGTGTTGCAGCAGTAATTGCTATGCTCGCCTTGGGTCAGGGAGCCAGAGAATCTATTTCGCAAGGATTGGCTTCTTTGGGTTCAAATCTTTTAATGGTTAGACCCGGTTCCAGCAAGACGCACGGAGTAGCTTTAGAAGCAGGAACAGTTACTCGATTTACGCTGAGAGATGCAGAGGCAATAGCCAAATTACCACAAGTAAAAGAAGTTTCTCCTACGGTAAGAGGCCGAGCCCAACTAGTTTATGGGAATAAAAACTGGAATACACAGGTTTCCGGCACGGGAGTGGACTATGCATCCATGCGAGCAGCTATTCCTACTGTCGGCAGATTTTTTACAGAAGAAGAGTTACGAATGCGTAAGAAAGTGGTTCTGCTTGGGACTACTATAGTAAAAGAAGTTTTTAATAATATTAATCCTGTCGGCGCAACAGTCAGAATAAATCGCATAAATTTTAAGGTAATTGGCGTTCTGCCCAAGAAAGGCGCAAATATGTTCCGTGACAGGGATGATCTGGTGATAATTCCCATTACTACCGCTATGTACCGGCTTCTTGGAAAAGAGTATGTGGATTCTATTGATGTGCAGGTAAAAGATATTAGTATAATGGATGAAGCGCAATCTTCAATACGCCGGCTTATCATTAAACGTCACCGTCTTGACAAAGACGATAAAAATTCATTTCAGATTCGTAATATGGCTGAAATTCAGGAAGTTCTGCAGAGCACAACAAGGACAATGACTTTGCTTTTGGGTTCTATCGCAGCTATAGCTCTTTTAGTAGGCGGAATAGGTATTATGAACATTATGCTTGTTTCAGTAACCGAACGCACCAGAGAAATCGGTCTTCGTAAAGCAATAGGAGCGCGCAGGAAAGATATACTGACACAGTTTCTTATTGAATCCGTTGTTATGACATTTAGCGGTGGAATAATCGGCATAATATTTGGAATAGGCATAGCTACCCTTTTATCCTTTTTCGCAGGATGGGCAACCAAGGTTTCGATATCATCGGTAATTTTGGCTACAACGTTTTCTATTGCCGTTGGAATAGGATTTGGCTTCTGGCCTGCCCGCCAGGCCGCAAAACTCAATCCTATAGAAGCGTTGAGATACGAATAAGCTCTCTATCAGATCAATCAATTCTTCATATGACGTTACTTTGCTTATGCGGCGGCGGATTTCTGTGCTGTTATAATGTCCCTTGAAATACCACATCGCTACCTTGCCCATGAAGCCTATCTTATTAGCAGTTCCTATATCCTTGTATTTTTCTATGTAAGCAAGGTGAGCTTTGAGGATCTTTTTCTTTGCAGAAAGACTTTGGTTTTTAGGATTCTCGCCGTTTTTTAAATAGTTTTCAATATTTTTAAATATCCACGGATTGCCGAGCGCACCGCGCGCAACCAGAATTCCGTCGCATCCTGTTTCGTCTAGCATCTTTTTAGCCATTAAAGGGTTAAATATATTTCCGCTTCCGAATACAGGAATCTTTAAAGATTCTTTAACGGCCTTTATTGATTTATAGTCAATATCACCCGAGTACCTTTGCGACATCGTCCTGCCGTGTATAAAGACAGTAGAAGCGCCGTTTGCCTCGCATTCTTCAGCAGTTTTAACACATTCTACGATATCCACTTTATCAAAACCTGTTCTTAACTTAACTGTAACGGGAATTCGTAGTTTGGAAACTAATTTTTTAATGATCTTGCCAAGTATCGCTCTGTTTTTTAACAGGGCTGCGCCGGCACCCTTTTTTATTACTTTTTTTACGGGACAGGCGCTGTTTATATCCAAAAAAGATATATCAACAAGTTCTATGAGCTTTTCAGCGGCATCAAGCATTACGAAAGGGTCTGCGCCCAGTAGTTGCGCGGAAATTGGAGAATCCTTCCTAATTGTTTTTATGAGTCTCCTATTCTTCTGACTACCGTAAACTACAGCTTTTGAATCAAGCATTTCAAAGAAGCAGTGTTCTGCGCCTAATCTACGGCTTATAAGACGGAAAGCGAGATCTGTTACTCCTGACATAGGAGCCAGATATATTTTTGGATTCATGACAATTATTATACCATAAGCCCCAATCCTTTGATATAATGACCAAATGCTAAAAAATAAGAATTCTACAATGTTATACGGAAGAAACTCAGTTTTTGAGCGATTAAAAACAAATCCTCAAACCATAAGAAAAATCTTTCTGCAGGATAATTTCAATGTATCTCATATAGAAAGATTAATAGAGGAGAATTCTATTCCCTCTGAACGCCTGCCTCATCAGGGACTGGAGAGAATTAAACATGCTAAAGATCTTCAGGGCATAGTTGCCAGTGTGGATAAATTCAAATATGTACCTTTTGATGATTTGCTGAATTTCTCTAAAGACAGGCAGTTAACATTTATATTTCTTGACAGGATAAACGACCCTCACAATTTGGGAGTCATTATTCGTACCGCCGCCTGTTTTGGCAGGCTTGCTGTTATTATTCCGAAATTTGAGGCTTGCGAAGTGAATGAGACAGTTCAGCATGTGGCCTCAGGAGGAGAGAATTATGCGCCGATATCAATAGTAACAAACCTTTCCGATGCCATAATTGATGCAAAGGCTAGCGGATACTGGATACTGGGAACTGTTATAGCTGATGATTCTAAAGATATAAATAAAGTTGACTTCCCTTTTCCTCTTGGCATTGTATTAGGGTCTGAAGGAAAAGGTATTCGCCATGGTTTACAAAAATATCTTGATATAAAGGTTCGGATTCCTATGAACGGCGCTAAACTTTCATTCAATGTCAATATAGCCTGCGCTATTCTTTGCCATGAGATATCAAAGCAAAGAACTGATGTAAACATGTCTATAATTCTTTAAATAACAAGGAGGGTTTTATGAGCAATAAAAAAAGTTTTAGTTTTGATGAAGCAAAGAAAATTGGAGAGGAACTGGGGATAAAGTGGGATAAATTTGACGTGGAGCAGTTTAGAATGGGAATGGATGTGGAGTTAGAGCATGGTTTAATTAGTCCGGCAACAAATGTTACCGATGATGACCCCTTAATCACAGGAAAGATTGCGCTTGCGCATTTAGAAGAATTTTCTGATTATTATGATAGATTAGAAAAGATGGAAAATGAGGCTGATAAATTTTGGGAAAAAAAATAAAAGGAGATGACTAATGAAAAAAATTTTACCAATCTTTTTGTTGGGAATAACTATTCTATCAAGTGTATATATGGAGGCTGCTAATATGTCTGAACAAACAGTAGTATTAGAAACCAACCAGGGAATAATAGAAATTAAGCTAATGCCGGATATAGCCCCCAAGGCCTGTGAGAATTTTCTTGGGCTTATAGAACGCGGCTATTATGACGGCCTTATCTTCCACCGTGTAATTAAGGGCTTTATGATTCAGGGCGGAGACCCTACCGGAACAGGTACAGGTGGCGAGTCTATTTGGGGTAAGCCATTTAAGGATGAGGTGAGTAAAAAAGTTGGGTTTGATAAGCCAGGACTTTTGGCTATGGCTAATGCCGGTCCGGGAACAAACGGCAGTCAATTTTTCATTACCGTAATCAAGACACCATGGCTGAATATGCGCCACACTATTTTCGGCGAGGTAACATCAGGCTATGATGTTGTTGAAAAAATTGAAAACACACCCACTGACCAGGCCAGCAAGCCTACTACTGAACAGAAGATTATCAAGGCTTACTTAAAGAAATAACTTTGACTCCCCTACCCCAACAAGAAAGCAATTGATAAGGGAAATGTTTTGTAGTATATCTTGATAGCAATAATCAGATGATTAATTATGAAACATAACCGTCGATCGATTCGTTTAAAGGAATACGATTATGCGGCGTCTGGTGAATATTTCATTACGATATGTACATATGAACATCAATGTTTATTCGGTGAAATCGTAGGGGCGAACGGCTGTTCGCCCCTACAACAACGGATGAAACCGAAATCAATATCATCATTTATTGCCGGATATAAATCGGTTGTTACCAAAAAAATTAATCAAATTCACAATACTCATGGACAACCAGTTTGGCAACGCAATTACTACGAACATATTATACGAGACGACAAAGATTTAAACCGCATTCGTGAATACATTGTTAACAATCCTACAAAATGGGAAGAGGATGATTATTATGAAAGTCTATATTAAAACCTTCGGATGTCAGATGGCTGTATTACAGGATGACTATGGAGAAGATTGCGGAGGCATTGGTGAGCCTAGATTAACTGAATGTAATCTCTTAATATCCCATAGAATTATTTTGATTTTAAATTTCTTCATTATCACCAACACCTATGACAGATTTACCTATCCAATAATTCCAAGAACTTACTTACATTCTTATAGGCATCAGCTATTTTTATCTGATATTCTCGTTCACCAGTAATATTATAGAAATTTGCTACCCAGACGGGACCGTTAGAGTTTATATCTTTAAATGCCTCTCTTATATGTGACAGCCCTTCCTGTACAACTTCATTATTTAGATATTGCTTTAACTCCCCAGCAACAGAAAAAGGACCATTTTTGTAATTTGCAATCATATAGTGAATATCATATGCGTCTTTTTCCTTATATCTTCCACCCAAAGCAAAGGACTTCATTATTAAACTGCTAACGATATTAGCCACCTTCCATTTGCAAGAGGCTTTACCATTACCCGGCAAAACATCTTTAATTTCTGTAACCATAAAATGCCCAAATGCAAGCTGACAACCTTTGGCTTTTAAAGCCTGTAAATCAGGCTGAATTTTGCGGTGAACCGCTTCTATTCCTTCCTCTCCAAGATGAGAAGTCAGAAAATCTATTTTTATAGTGTACTCTTTATTATCGTGAGGAGAAATCAATGCTCTCTCAAATCTAAATTCAAAAACATCTGCCAATTCATCCTGAACTGCTTGATAACCCCTCTCTTTTATCAAACTTATAATTGTACCGTATTTCTTCTCGCTTATTGTGGGATTAACAGCAAGGTCAATATCAATTGAACCTACATGCACAAACCCTTCCTTCTGATATTTTTTTAATATAAAATATGGTGCCCATCCACCAATCAGAATCAATTCATCAAAGTAGCTCCTTAAAATTACACCCAACTCTAAAATTACTGATTTTGAAGCTTTAACTACTCCAGAATCAAATTCATCCGCATTTCTAATCTTGCCCATTTAGTATTTTATCCTTTTTTCACGCAAAAACTCTGCCTGCTCCTTCCCTCTTGTAGGATATTGATTAAGATCTAAGTAGAGCTGAGTATTGCAGACTACATCTTTGCCTTCTATAGTTTGTTTTTGGTAAAATATACCTTGCTCATAAGGTTCAATAAGATGTACAGTGCCTCCAAATTCTATTTCTTCTAACTCCAATTGCTGAACAATTCTTTTAATATCTTCAAGGTAATAAAAATGCACATCATTAAAACGCATAAAGGGGGCAACTAAAGAAGCTCCTGCATGAAGAGTAAAGCAATAAGTAGTTCTATTTCTTTTAAGTGTATTAGCTATTTTCTTCATTAATTCCTGGGGGTTTTTTATAGATGAATAATAGGAATGAATAGACTCAGGAGAAATTCTATACTGTCTTGCCCAGTCATTTAGTAACTCAGCTGGACGAGACAGATGAATTTGCTTCTTTTGATCGCGAATCACATAGCCTTGCTTAAGAAGTTTGGCTATAACTTCATGAGTATATCCCAAGGCTACCTCTAGGGTTTGAGACAACTCGCTTATTCCCCATAATCTTTCTGGATCCTCAAGTAATGCTCGTATAATCCTCGTTGCTTTAGGAGAGAATAACTTTTTCAAGATGCTGTGAGTTCTCTTTATTTGTTCTTCCCCAACTTTTTCTATGTAGACCTCTTTTAAACCTACATAGCAATTCCCAGCAAGGTCTAAATAGCCAATATTATTCTCTTTACAGATAGAAGCACCATTCTTAGAGATAAAGTCTGAAACAAAGATAGGATAACTGTTTTTTATCACAGAAGCTGCTTTAAGCAAAATGGGGATAGATTGAAGTATTTGTGAAGGGAAGCCTCTAGATTTAACTTCAATGATAAGTTTTCTCTTTTTACCTGCTATATCAACATCAATTACCATATCAGGAATTATCCCTTTAATTTTAGGCTGATGCACAATTTTTCTGATCTTAAAAGCAGGGATATTTTTTTCTATAAGAACTGGTACCTTATTCAAGATTTGCTTTTCCGAAACCATTTTCATCTTTCTTTCATCTCTTTCGTTATTTACCGAAATATACCTATTTACCGAAACACAACTATAAAGTATCACTTTGCTCTTTCTTTGTCAAGAAATCGCACTGCTAGCTATCTGTAGTATATTGCTAAAGTTTCTTTTGAAACGGCGGGAAGTTTTTCATTCTCTGCAATATTTAAAATCCGGCGAACCCTGTTTTCACCATCTTTTATGGACATCTCAGACCTTCATTTTTCAAAATTCTCAAAATAAATATCACTCATAGTATCGCCAAATCCCCAGCCAATACCCTGGCTCTCTTCCATGACTTTTTTGCATTTCTTTTGAAAGTAGTCTTCTAAATTATTTCTAAGAATGTAATTAATTGCTTTCTCATACATCCTCTCAATATTGATATAAAATTCTCCCTCTATATCTCCGTATTCATTTGTAAAATCAACTCCATATTCTGCGCAAGAGATCATTAACTCAGCAACATTCTTGGGTGATTTCGATATTTTTGTAAAGTCAGAAACCGCTTTATCAATTATGGAATATCTTAGTTTAGGATTGTCATTTTTGGGAAAGAATTCATTCTTTATAATTTCCCTGTATCCATTTAAAATTCCGCTTTCAGTTTCTGGATCAATTTTTATGGAGAAATATTCCTGTACCTTAGGAAATGCCTTAAATAATTTGATGATTTCCTTCTTTAATTCTTCCCTATTTTTTGAAAACAAAAAATTCTCTAAGTCGGACAACTCTATTTTACTCAATTTCTTTTCCTCCTGCTTCTAGACCTGTCTTCGTTGTTCCTCAATACCTTCCTTTAATCCTTCAAACATATTCAAAACTTTTAACTTAATATTAGCAAACCCAACTCAAAATTTGCAACTCCAATTTTCTGCACCTTATCTCCTCTTCCAGATGGTAAGTTACCATGTTCTTGTTCATTTTCAGAAGTGTTGTGCTGGATGTTGTGCTGGATGTATGGCTTGAAATGATAATTACCTGTGATATTATGATACCTAGTTTACTGAGGATTTACCAAGATTTGCCGTGTTGATAATATTGTAAAACCTATACTAGAAGCTATGCTATGAAAAACGATGAAAGAAAAAGATAAACTTTTAAAAAAGATAGAAAACATTGATTCACAAATCGCTTTACTTAGTGATTTGAAGAAGAAATTAGTCGGTAAATTAGATGATTCACCTGAAGAAAAATCTATTTCTGCTGATGCGTATAAATCCATCGATTTTGATGAAAAAAATGTTGTCTCTGATGTTTTGGCTTTTAATAAGATAACCCTATTTCGCAGTTTGTTTCATGGACGCGATGATGTTTATCCACGGTTTTGGATTAGTAGGAAAACAGGAAAGTCCGGATACAGTCCTGTGTGTAAAAATGAATGGATGCCCATTTGCAAGAAACCTATAACGAAATGTTCAGGATGTCCTAATAGAGAGTTGGTTCCGCTAGACAATGAAATAATCCGTAAGCATTTAGTAGGAGCGCATATAATTGGCGTTTATCCAATGTTACGAGATGAAACCTGTTATTTCTTGGCAGTTGACTTTGACAAAGAAGACTGGGTGGATAATGCCTTTAGTTTTAAAGAGACTTGTGTGCAGGAGGGTATCCCAGCATCAATTGAGCGCTCCCGTTCTGGCAATGGAGCGCATGTTTGGATGTTTTTTAAGGAGAATATTCCAGCAAGTTTGGCGAGGAGAATGGGCAGTTTCTTGTTAACAAAAACTATGTCTAAAAGATACAAACTTTCTATGGAAAGTTATGACAGATTATTCCCGAGTCAGGATACTTTGCCAAAAGGCGGGTTTGGGAGTCTTATAGCGTTGCCGTTCCAGAAAGAAGCTGTGAAACGTAGCAATAGCGTTTTCATAGATGAAAGTTGTACGCCATATATTGACCAGTGGAAGTTCTTGTCTACAGTAGAAAGAATGACTCTTCGCGATGTTGAAAGATTTTCAAAAGAAGCGTCCAGAGCGAGACAGATAGTAGGCATACGAATGAGTCCTATAAGTGAAAAGGATCTGCCATGGATGCGATTACCTTCTGGTAAACGTAGATACAAGTCAGTAATAAAAGGCTTACCGGAAAGAATAAAATTGGTAATAGCCAACAGGATATATATAAAGACAGAAAGTTTGCCTTCTGTGCTTCTGAATCAGCTTAAACAATTAGCAGCATTCCAGAATCCAGAGTTTTATAAACGACAAAATATGAGGCTATCAACGTTCTTAACCCCAAGGGTTATATCTTGTTCAGAGATTTTGGATAATTATCTCTCAATACCAAGAGGATGTATTGAAGATGTTGTTTGTTTGCTTGAAGAGTATGGAATCAAAGTGGATATAAAAGACGAGCGAACAACGGGCAAAAAAGCCAAGTTTAAATTTTATGGTGAGTTAAGCAAAGAGCAAAAATTCGCGTCTAGGAAAGTGCTAAAGAATGAAGTTGGCATTCTTGTTGCTTCTCCGGGAATGGGTAAAACAGTCATTGCTATTCATGCTATCGCCAAAAGGAAAACAAATACCTTGATATTGGTTCATCGTAAGCTGCTTATGGAACAGTGGCGGATGCAATTAGCATCTTTTTTGGGTATTGATTTAAAAAACATAGGACAGATAGGTGCTGGTAAAGATAAATCAACTGGTATTTTAGATATTGCCATGATTCAAAGTATGGAGCGAAAAGGCTCGGTAGATGATAGAATAATTGATTACGGATTTATTATAGCAGATGAATGCCATCATATTGGCGCTGTCTCTTTTGAAAGAGTTTTGATGCAGGCAAAAGCAAAATATATATTGGGTCTTACAGCTACACCCTATCGCAAGGACGGCCACCAGCCGATCATCCATATGCAATGCGGCCCTATTCGTTATCAAAAGAGGCAAATGGATGTTCTTCGAGAAATTTCGCAACACTTTGTAATCCCCAGAATTACAGAATTTAACTGTGAGTGGAATGAAACATCCAACATATACGATCTCTGGCCAAAATTGATACATGACGAAAAAAGAAATGAGTTAATCGTTAAGGATGTATTAAAAGCTACTCAAGACGGTAGATTCTCGATTGTTCTTACCGAAAGAAGAGCGCATCTTGATATGTTGGCTGAAATGCTCAATAATAAAATTGAATATTTAATCGTTTTATCCGGTGGGGTCAAATCTAAAAGAAGAAAAGAAATATTGGAGAAACTATCTCAAGCACCTTCTGATAAGAAAAAAGCTATTTTAGCTACAGGCGCTTATATTGGTGAAGGATTCGACAATCCACAGCTAGATACGTTATTTATAACTATGCCAATCTCCTTTAAAGGTAAAGTAATTCAGTATGCAGGTAGGTTACATCGAAAACATAAGAGCAAAACGGATGTCAGAATTTATGATTATGTGGACCAAAATGTACCAGTGCTTACGACAATGTATCAAAAAAGATTAAAAACCTACAAAATGATGGGTTATGAGGTGCAAGACGAGAGAGGATAATGGGAAAAAACAAGAAACGAGATGAGCTATGGAAAGAGGCTTACAGAAAGTGTCGTCTTTCAACAAGACATATTCAGATGGCAAAGGAATTGGACCTAAATCCGAAAAGTCTCATAAAAAATATCCCAAATCTAAAACAAAGATGGAAACTCCCTGTAAGAGACTGGATAGAAGAGATGTATGCGAAGCGTTTTAAAAAGTATGATAACACGAGATTAAATAATAAATTATGAAAAAGAAAGTTTTTCTGAAGACTCTGGGCTGGCCATATGTATAAGTACCGACTGATGATTCTGGAGCTTTTAAAGAGGTTAAATAGTTGCGAGTGAAAGGATTAAACAAATAAAGAGTAAAATAAAGAGACAAAAAATCCTAATTCTCTTAATCCCCTACTCTCCTGCCTTAGCCCTGTTTATTTTGTCCCCAATTCCCGATTTCACTGCCTTACATTAATTAAAACTTTACAAAGGAAGGAAGGGAAAACGACGCAAGAAGTGGCTGACTATTGTAAAGTTTTGTGAGCTAAACGACGTACAGAAAAAATGGCTTTTGCTTTAGCTGTGGAAGTGGTAAAATATAAGACAGATGATGTATTAAGTCAAAGGCAATGTGAAAGGTAACAAGTACAGTATGAGATTATACAAGGGATTTAAGGGTCTTAACCCTTTTTTATTTTCTTTTATTCGTTTTTCGTAATACTCTCAACAAATCTGGAAAGACACGCTTTCATTTCCTCATCATTTGAGATAAATTGTATGCCAATGTTGTAGTCTTTTTCCTTTTGTAAATACCAGATTATCTGTCCATTTAACTCTAAATATTTTTAAATATCCAGCACTGGGATTTTCACTAGAAGTATCACTTTTTCTTTTATTCTAGGATATGTTATGGCTTTACATCCTGATAATTTCACACAAATCCCCACCAAGACTTATGTCCTTCGTATCACCATAATATCCAATCAGATGTTTTCCCCAATCATTCAATATTCTTAGTTCAACACCTATGTCAAGAGAATAGCGCGGATATTTCCTTCGCTCTTGTTGTTGTATTTGTTTATTCACACTACTTCTCTTTGTAGAAGGTTTTCCTCTATAGCAATTAGTTCCATTACCTCTTCTGAAGATTTAGCGTTCATCAAAGCATCCCTAAAAGTTTTATCTTTGAGAAAACGGAATATTCTGGCTAATATTTTTAGATGCGGACTAATTTCTCTATGAGGGGAAATAATCATAAAGAAAAGATTTACAGGCTTGCTGTCAATTGCGTTAAAGTCTACTCCTTTTTTTGATCTTCCAAAAACAATGATTTTTTCTTTAACAGAGGTCGTTTCTGCATGTGGAATAGCAACGCCTTTTCCTATTGCAGTGCTGCCAAGCGCTTCTCTATCTAAAATAGCTTTATAAAGTGTCTCTTCTGAATCAGTAAATCCTGTTTTTATTATTGGGCATATTAACTCTTTGATTATGTCTTCCTTTTTGTCAGACAGAAGATCAAGGAGCATTAACTCCTTGCGCATAAAATCAGAAAGATTCATTCATCCTCGTTACTTTATTTCTTGCCTCTCTTAGAAAAATGAGTAAGTCCGAACTTGAGAAACTCAGTAGCATTTCCCGATATTTTCTCAAGCTGTTTCATAATTATATGCATCCTAATTTCCAAACTTACTATTAAAAAAAGAAGTAAAATAACAATTACACTTGTCACAATTATATAGAAAAGTTCAAAATTCCCGCTCATTGCGCAGATTCACCATATTTTCTATTACGAATATCTTTTTGAAACTGCCTTAAATTTTTATCCAATTCTTTCACTTTTTTCTTTTATAAATTTATGCCTGCAATCCCTGCATCCATACCATACAAACTTAATATCTTCCCAATCTTTGCTTTCCTTTTTCATTAAATATGTATTTTTATTCCTGCATTGCGGGCAAGTCATTGCTTTTTTAAAATCCTTTATCCTTTGCAAGCTCCTGAACACCCTATATATTTGTTCAAACATTTCAATAATTAACCCTCTTTAAAGACCTTAGGATTCATCTATATTTTAACGTGTCAACTTTCCTTTCTTGTTCAATTGTGACCATAAATTTATCCACATCTCCGAACTTAAAGAAAATCTGATTATCTATGCGATAAGCTTTAATCTTTTTTCCCTTAATAAGTTCTAACATTTCTGCTCTATCAAGCTTTAACATCTGCTGAACCTCTTGCCTTGTTAGATATTTTCCTATCATTTTCCCTTGTTTATTTAATACTCTCCACAAATTTAGAAAGGGACTCTTCTCTTTCTTTATCGTTTGAGATAAATTGTATGCCAATGTTGTAATCTTCTTCTTTCTGTAAGTGCCAGATTATCTCACCATTTAATTCCAAATAGTTTTCAGTATTCAACACAGGAATTCTTACTTGGAGTCTTATTTTTTCTTTTATTCTAGGATATGTTATAGCTTTATATCTTGGTAATTTTACACAAATCCCACCAAGACTTACGTCCTTTGTATAACCATGATATCCAATCAGATGTTTTTCCCAATCATCCAATATTCTTAGTTCAACACCTGTATCAATAGAATACCGTGGATGCTTTCTTCTCTCTTGGCCTGTCAAATTAGTTGTTTTCACAGTTCTTTTTATATTTGAAACCAACTCGTCTACACTTTGATACCTTTCAGCAGGATTGACATTAAGAGTTTTTAAGATAATGCCCTCAAAATCCTTGGATATCTCTTGATTACAAACTCGTGGTGGTTTAATAGGCATATTTAGTTGCTGGGAAACAATTTGAGCAAGAGCCTCTCCATCAAATGGTCTCCTACCTGTTGTAAGTTCATACATAACAACTCCAAGAGAGTAAATATCAGACCGTTCATCCCCTCTATATCCTTTTACTTGTTCAGGAGACATATAATGTGGAGTACCAGCTCTTTCTCGTACTTTTATGCTATATTTGTCCTTTTCATAAGCTAAACCAAAATCTATTATTTTCACATCACCATCTTTTGTTAAAATTATATTCCTGCTTTTTATGTCCTGATGTATAACGCCTTTTTTGTGAATATACCCAAGTATGTCACATACTTTGAGAATTATACTAATGTAATTCTTTAAAAGATTACTCTGGTCCTTTATCAGCTCTCTCAGGTTATATCCGTCAATATATTCCAGTATAATATATTGCAAATCTTTCTTTCCCCCGAAGTCGTACACCTTGGGAATATTTTTATGACTTAATTTCTTCATTATTTCAGCTTCATGAAAAAATCTGCTGATACGTTTTTGGTCAGTATCGGACTTTGTTTGCAATATTTTAATGATTGCGCATGTTTTGTCTTTAATCCCTAGATAAACATCTGTAAAATCCGTAGAAGTAAGATATTTACTTATTTTATATTCTGATATGTATTTTCCAATCATAGTAGACATTTTGCATTAAAATCCAGTTTTTTACTCATATCTATTTCTATTGCGTATAGCATTTTGGAGCTGCCTTAAATTTTTCCATGCAACTATTGCTGCAAAAGTAATAAGTTAGTCTTTTGTATTTACTTACTGCTCTTATTTCATACTCGACAAGATATTTCTTGCATACAGGGTCTTGCTTTGGTTTTACTTCTTTCTTTTGAACACTGGTTTTTGGCATTCTTTAAAATTTCCTTATAAACTTATGTCCGCAAATTTAAAGAAGAAGTTTCGGCTATTACTCCACTACATATATAACCGCTCCAAAGCCTTTTCTGTGTCTTCATTTGGAAGTTTCCCATTTTACACCCCCTAAAAGTTTACTTTTCTAGTGAAGTGTAAACCTTTTGTTGCCGGTTTAAGTTATTTAAACGATAATCTATCGTCCTTACCGACTCATCTCCAATGGCTTTCCTCTATTCTAACTCCTAACAACACCTCCTATAACCTGCCAAAAAAGTCTGCAAAAGACAACCCTTTATAAATCTGGTTTACTTACGCACTCCCGTATAGGTTATAACAGCAACTTGCAACTGTTTTAACCAAGTGAAAACTTATACTTTTCACTAGAAAAGTAAACTTTTAGGGGGTGTAAAATGGGAAACTTCCAATGGACATTGCATGAGGGTAAATTTCTTACTACAAAGGAAATCCGAAAGTTAAGGGAAGTGTTAACCAAAAGAAAAGAAATTGCAGAAGGAAAAGGGAACAGGGTGGCAATAAGAGATTGGTTCATAATTGATCTGGCATTATCAACTGGTTTGAGAGTACAGGAGATATCTGATTTAAAATGCGGCGATGTATCAGTGAATGATAGTCTTTGCTATTTGGTTGTGAATAATGGCAAAGGCCATAAAAAGAGAGTAGTTCGTTTTAATGAAGATTTCAAAAAACACTTTCTTGATTATCTGGAATGGAAGCAAAAAATTGGAGAAGGGATAAGTCCTGAAGATCCGTTAATGGTTTCTAGTAATACACAGGATCATTTAACAAAGATGGCATTACAGCAGGTATTCTACAGATCTGCGAAAAGAGCGGGAATACAAGGTCATAGCATTCACCATCTAAGACATACCTACGCGAGCCATCTCTATAAAGCAAGTGGGTTTAATCTAAGGCTGGTGCAGAAACAACTTGGCCATAGCTCAATAAAAACTACAGAGGTTTATGCTGATGTTTTTAATGAAGACATGGAAAAGGCTTTGGAGCGGTTATATATGTAGTGAAGTAGCCGAAACTTCTTATATGACCGCCGGAGAAAAACAAGGGATTTAATATCCCTAGAGAGGTGTTGGTATGGAAGGTAGAAAAAATGCCCAGCAGAATCCGCAATCAGTCGTAGCAAGCGGGAAAAAGAGAATACTCTATATTGACGATGAGAAGGATTTCTTGTTACTTACTAAAATCAGGCTGGAAGAAAGTGGAGAGTTTGTAGTCATTACCACTACTGATGCTGAAGAAGGTATGGAATTAGCCAAAAAACACAAGCCGGATCTAATTCTCATGGATGTCATAATGCCAGGACTGGGGGGCGGTCGAGCAGCAGAGATTTTGTTTAGCGACGTACAAACCAAGAGTATTCCCATCCTATTTTATTCTGCTTTGGTTGATGATATCAGCACAGAAAATGAGAGATTGCAAAAGATAGGCGGGCGGGATTTTGTCCCCAAAACCGCAGGCTACAAGGAACTTATAAGGCGTATCAAGAAAGTCTTGTATTAGAAATGTGTGGGGATTGTCACAGGCAGTACTGAAAGAAGGAATTTGATGAGCAAGAGGAAAGGTTATTTGCTGAAATGAAATGTCCTGTTTGTAAAACAAAAATGAAAATAGAAATTAGTGATAAATCAGATGCGACTCTTTGGTATCTTTGTGATTGCTGGTATTGTAAATTAATTCATCATCCTGTTAGAAATCTTTTAAATTGGTTAGATAAAAATTGGCATAAGCGACATAAGGAGATAATTAGAGATAATATCTCAAAAACAAAGCAACCTAATAAACCTAATATAGGGGTTCTATGTCTAGAACCCCATATAGATGTAGATACATTTTCTTTAGAAGAAGTAGAAAGGGGAACTATCTCTAAAGTTCTATCTTTAACTAAAGGTAATTTTTCAGAAGCAGCTAAAAAACTTAAAATTGGCAGGACAACCTTATATCGGAAAGCTAAAAAATATAAAATAATATAATGTTTATTAATTTTTTCTCCATACACATACCATACACCCAAAAACCTAGATAGAAGCCTAAAAAAAGGTAGAAAGAAGCAGGCTCTGCTGGTATAATAGCAAAAACAGAGCATCACCCAATGGGTGAAAAACGGAGATAAAGATGCTATTAACAAAAAAGATGTCACAAGTC
>JAUWOV010000096.1 GCA_030611945.1 bacterium
TTTTTCCAGATAATCTCTCTTGCCTCCATAGAATCAACTGCACTTATCACAATGCCTTTAAGTTTTTGAGCTTCGTATCTATCCTCAACAGCCTTTATCTCTAATCCTGTATCTGCCTTTATCCTGTTTTTAAGACATACAACCTTTTTTCTGCCAATATCCCCTGCGTTGTATATCTGGTTAGAGAAATTGTGCTCTTCCACTATGTCATAATCATAAACAGTAATATCTTTAATACCCATCTTTGCTAATGCGTAAGTTGCAAATGAGCCAATGCTTCCTGCTCCTATTATTGTTACTGCTGTCTGTCCTAATCTTTTCATATCTATTAAGTCTGTCTGCCTTATGAATTTCTTATCCATAGCTTGTTTCCTTTCTTTGATTGTGTTATTGAATTAGTCCTTCTCTTCTCATAGACAGGTATTTGTCAGCGCCAACTATGAGGTGGTCTAATACCTTAATACCGAGTATCTCTCCTGACTGGACTAGTTTTTTGGTTATCTCTTTATCCTGCTCAGAAGCTCCTGTCTCTCCGCTTGGATGATTATGCAAACACATTATAGAGCACGCATTAGCCAAAATAGCGCCTTTAAAGACTTCCCTTTGCTCCACTACAGAAGAATTGAGCGTGCCGATAGATACTGTTTCTATGCCTAATATCCTGCTCTGGCTGTCCAGATAAACACACATAAAATGCTCTCTGTCTTTTTTTCTCAACTCATCCATAACATCGTTTAAATCATCCGGTGTTTTGATGCTCTGTCCTGGGTTATACTCTTCCCTTATCAGCTGCACTTTAACCTCATATCCATCAAACAATTTTTTGCTCATTTCAGAAATCTCCTTTGATTCTATTTTTTGTTGCTGAGCAAACTGCCGCACTGATAGAGCAGTCTTATTGCATCTCCGAGATATTCACGGTTTTGACCAGCTTTGTTATGGATAATCTGAGAAGTATGTTTATAGAACTTCTGCCAGTCTATTGGCGCTAAAACCTTAAAATTCAGCATCTCTTTAGGCAGCATTTTCTTGGCTAAACAAAGAATTCTTTCTGCCATATCATCCATGCTCTCGGGTGTTATCTCATGGATAGAGGATTCATAAATCTCAGCTGCCTTACTCATAAAATCTTTATAAACAGGATTAGCCATTTTAATTTTCCCTCCCTTGTTTTTTTGGCTCTTTTCCAGCTTTTTTAACCACTAATACATGTTCTTCAATACAGAAGTCATTCTCTTTAAAATCTTTTATCTCCTGTGCGTGGTATTTGATATCTTCCTCAGCCAGCTTCCTTGAGGCAAATACTCCATGCGCAGCATACTCACCACTTGGATGAACATAGAGTAACACTGCAACTTTATTGCTGTTTTGCATTCTCTATTCTCCTTTCTTAATTTCTACTTTATATTGTCCGCTAACTCTGAATATCCATCATAAGCTTCTTCTCTTGTTACTTTATCTTCCATTTATTGCTTTTCTTGTTGACCTGTCTTAATCATTAAATCCTCATATTCCTCTTTTTCTTCATCCTCCAACCATTCATAAGCATCAAAATCAAACTTCCCCAAAAACCTTGCAGTAGCCATACAATATAATTCATTTAATCTTGCTTGCATTTTTTTATGAGTCACACTTTCACCCCTTTCTTAACGGTCATGTAATTTTCACATTCATCTATACACCCCACTATTCTGTCATGTTTAAAAGCTCTTTTTAGGTCTCCATGCATTTTCTTTATAGCTTTTGTCGACTCAGTAATGTTTCCTCCTAG
The DNA here is from genome assembly GCA_030611945.1 of bacterium. Classification (GTDB taxonomy): domain Bacteria; phylum JAHJDO01; class JAHJDO01; order JAHJDO01; family JAHJDO01; genus JAHJDO01. Next base: position 1,772 of record JAUWOV010000096.1, read on the forward strand.
AAGTGACAGGTCTCTGGTTTCCCAATAATCCCCTTCGTCATTTACGCTTTTCAATATTCCTAATTTCTTACAGGCATCAAGGATTGTAATCACAAGTAAATGCGCCTTTACAAAATGCTCTGCGTACTGTGTTTTTGTAAAAGCGTGCCCCATCCAATTTTTCCCATCCTTGCTGATTAAACCAAGATTCGTTGCCTCGCAACCCTTGCCAGCCCACAGTTCAACTACATATCCTTTGTATTTACTTCCATCTTTATCAGGATACTGAGTTCTGCCTATCCACTCACCTCTTGGTTGTGATTGGATTTTTGCCCATCTATAACCATCTTCGTTTGCCCCTGCTTGTCTTTTGTTCTCCTCATCATTATTAAAATCTTTACTATAATCCAGCTCCCAAATTTCCCCGACGGTTTTAAATGGTAATGCTCTTGCCAGTTTACTGACCTCTTGAAGTTTCGCTCTTGCCTCTTCAGCTATTCCTTGAAACTTCAGGTCATAATGTATTGTAAGACCCATGCTATGTCTCCTTTCTCTTTAATGATTTTACTTTACTGGCAATTTCATCCTCCATGTTGTAGTAATCCTCTCCGTAGATTAATGCTCTGTCTTCTTCAGGAGGATCCTTGTCTGATTCTTTTTCAGTCTTTTTATCTTTGTAGGTTATTCCGTAATGCTCTTCAATGTAGCTGGAAACCGTGTCTATTACTTCACTTGCTAATTCCTCATATTTGTTCATTCGCAGCACCTCTGATTTAATTGATTTAAGTCTAATAACCCCTGCGGTTGAAGATATAGCATCTAACCCGCTTTAGAGCGTTAAGAAGCAGATATCTTTCCGGATACTCAATGTTCTGAGCAAGATAGACAATCTCCTCTGCTTCATCTCTGTAAAGGCTTAGTAAATTCCATGCGATTCTTACTGGTCTTCTATGAATAGCTTCTACTGCTGTCATTTTTACCACCTCCTTATTGATACCTGAGTTCAGGTAAGTCACTGTTTGTAGGATATAAACTATAAACTTTTCTTCCATCTTTTAGTCTCCATTCAGCAAGACTATCGGATATATCGCCAAAGCTGTTCCCTTCTTCATCTGACGACATGTCTATTACTGCCTCTTGGTCTAAAGTCTTTAATAGTTTTATCAGGTCTTTAACTATCATACTTGCCCCCTTTGTTATGTTGCGTAGTTATTGTTTTTTCTCTCTTAATGAATCTGCCAAGCATCTGATTCACTAATATAGTCATAGGCATACCCCTGCTTTTTGCCATCTTGTAAAGTAATGGAACTAACCGCTCATCTATTTTGGGACTGTACATAAGAACTCCTCCTTTGATTTTGTGACCGACTGTATGTATAGAAAGTTTATTTGGCAGGATTAGATCGCCCCTCACATTTCCAACACGCACAATTACTATAAATCCCTCCTGCGTTTTTCAGCCTTGGGCACTGTCCAATTTTTATCATGCAGGCCCCTAAGCGATTTTTGTATTGAATATGAGGATTTTTCATTATTGCCTGAACTATTTTAGCCTTTGAAACACCCAGTTCCTTCAGTCTTTCTACGCACCACATAGAATGACCATCGTTTTTATGCGTAGGTTCGTTAACATAAGCCTTAACTTCTGCTTGATCTTTGTAATTAAGCCAGGCGCGCATATCCCAAAGACTTGGATTCTTTTCCAGATAGCCAAGATAATAATCTGCGCTTTTATATCCAATTCCGGATGTAGGTCCCTGATTTACCTGCGGGCTGGTTTTGAATAGCTCTTTCTGTTTATTCATTTCCCACCTTTACCTTTTAAAGATTTTAAAAGCGTACGCTTGGTCTTTAGATTCTAATGTTTTAATTGCTTTTAATACCATTTTCTAAACTCCCTCTATCGTTGTTTATTCTTCTGCTTATATAACAGCTTCAGAAAGGACTTTAGACTGGACTATTTTAGAAAAACTTAGTGACTGGATTTTTTAATCAAAGCTTGACAGGCATTATGATGTGGGTAAAATCGTCTTTTTTAATTACGATTGGGGAATTTACGTCTTTCCCTAATTCAAGGGCAACTTCTCCACTTACTCTTTTCAATGCCTCCATTAAGAGAACAGGATTTATAGCAAACTTCTTTTCTTCCTTATTTTTAATAACCATTTCCTCGTTAGCCATTTTCCCTGCTTCACCTGTTTTAAACACAACAGAATCTTTCACAAAAGCAATTTCTACTACACTTTCATTGATCAGTTTCATTCTTTTAAGTATGTTTATCAATTCCTCGCTGTTTATTTTTATTTTACAATCGTTCTTTGGAATTATCGCCTTGTAATCCGGAAACTTCCCCTCTATCAACCTTGATTTGATATATGATCCATTATTTTTAAATAAGATATTTTTATCTGTTATTTGCACCTCTGCTTTTCCATCAATCTTTGAAATTTCCCTGCAGGCATTTGTAGGCACAATACAACTTGCTTCACCTAGATTACAGGGTGTTACTGATAACCGAACCCCATTTGTCGCAACGGCATTTTCGCCGTCAAAAAACACTCCGTTTAGAGCATATCTTATTTCATCATTAGACACTGCGAACATAGTCTTATGAAGCGCTTCTTTAATATCTATTTCCATACTTGTTTTCGCTTCTAAATTTTCAATCTTTGGGAAATCTTTAACCTTTACTAACGGCAATCTATATTTGCCTTTATCGGTTTTTAGTAAAAGCGCACCTGTTTTTTCTTTTCCCTTTTCTTTTTCCGCATCTTTTTTCTCTACTTCCAAGCTGATCATTTCAACATCAATCTCTTTTACCAAGCCAAATAAATCTCTGTGTGAAACAAGGATAGTCCCTTCTTTTTCTACTTCACACTCAATGCTTTTCCCCAGTGTTATTTCGAGATCAGTTGTTACGCACTCTAGTTTTCCTTCTCTTGCAGACATTTTTACACATTCTAAAACAGGTAGAGCATTCTTTTTGCCAGCAGCCCCGCTACAATACGCAAGCGCATCAATCAGATTTTCTTTCTTTACAGTTATTTTCATGGCTTTTACTCCTATTGTTTTATTCCTTCTTTCATTTCCATGTTAAAAATCCATAAATTGCCAGTCCCAAATATATAGTGAATAAACAACTTTGTGCGTATTCCTTCTTTTTATAGTTATAGCCAGTCCAAAATATATTGCTCGCAATCCAACACGCAAATCCCCAATGATTCATTTTAATATTCAACACAACACCAACAATACTTACCAAGGTTATAATCCACGTTATAATCCGCATTGCATATCCCCTTTCGTTTCTACTTATATAACAGTAAATTCCTTATTTTTAGACATCGGCTTAATCTTATATTTATATTCTGTAATCAACATTTTTCCAACATATCTTCCTGCATTATCGCAACCGTGAGGACATCCAAAGTCAATATCCAGCGGTCTATTGATTTCTTCCTGCATATACCAAACTGAATGGCAAGTATCACAGGCATACTCATACAGCCAAAGACTAAAACTCTTTTCCTGCCAAGCATTACAATCATTCATGCTTAACTTTTTATCAATATCCCCTATCTCTGAAAATCCGCCCTCATAACATACATGTTCATCATTTTGCCTTAATAGGTATTTACAGGTTCTGCAGCATCTTTTTATATTATTCATCTTCCCCCGCCTTCTTT
>JAUWOV010000005.1 GCA_030611945.1 bacterium
GCAAAGAATCTTACATATCTGGTTAATTTAAGGAAGAATGTTGATTTAAAGATTAAAGAAGATGTTTTTGAAGATCTTAAAAATCACTTAACGGATGTAACAGATAAGATATATTATGTGAGAAAGCATACACGTAGAATGGAGAAACTTCTGAAGAATGCCGTCAATCTGAAAGCAGAGGAGAAGTCTAATTTATTCTTTGAAGAATTAAAACCTCTAATGGAGCATATAAGAAAACATGTTGATGAACTTGAATGTGTTGTAGCTGATGAGCATTGGGATCTGCCGAAGTATAGGGAGATGCTGTTTGTGCAGTAAAGAAAGGCACAAAGCGGCAAAGGCACACAGGCACAAAGAACTAAAAATATAAATATGCATATCTTGTCAGAGAGAATAGTTTCATGGCTTAGAGAGCAGGTGAAAAAGTCCGAAGCCAAAGGTTTGGTTTTTGGTCTTAGCGGAGGTATTGATTCTGCTTGTGTCGGGGTTCTTTGTAAGAAGGCTTTCGGAAATAATTGTCTTGGGCTGATAATGCCGTGTGAGAGCCATAGCGACGATGAAGATATGGCATTACTGGTTGCGAACAAGTTCTCAATTCCGGTTAAGAAAATATCTCTTGATGAACCGTTTAGGGAGCTTTTAAAAATTCTGCCCCATTCAGACAATCATCTCTCCATAGCAAATGTAAAGCCGAGACTCAGGATGCTTACTTTGTATTATTTCGCCAGCAATTATGACTACCTTGTTGCAGGGACAGACAATAAAACAGAGGCGATGTTAGGTTATTATACCAAATACGGAGATGGCGGAGTGGATATCCTTCCTATCGGAAACATGTTCAAGAGTCAGGTGAGAGAACTGGCGCGGGAATTGAACATACCGAGGGAGATAATAGAAAGAAAACCATCTGCAGGCCTGTGGCAAGGTCAATTTGACGAAGACGAAATGGGGCTCTTATATGACGAAGTAGACGGCATATTAAAGGCAATCGAAAGCAATGATACTACAGATACAGACAGACAAAAGCTTGATAAAGTAATGAACATGATATCAAACTCACAGCATAAACGAGACCCTATTCCTGTATTTGTGTAGGGACGGGGCCTAAATTTCTGCAACAGCAACTGATTCAGCAGGCTCTTCCATAAGCGATGGATTAATCTCTGCTTTGTCTGTTTTTACTTTGTATCCTCTGTAGCATTTTTCACAGACTTCCTTATTGTTCTTAAAATATACCGAGTCTACTTCATTCTTGCATATTTCGCATATATACATTTACTTCACCTCCTCACATTTTTATACATTTGCCCTTCAAGCCACTCATCTATTGTTTTTCTCTTAAAACGCCATTGGTTTGAGAGTTTCACAGCAGGAATCTTTGCATTATTAGCAAGTTTATAGACTGTTCTCTCGTTCATTTTAATGTAATCAGCTACGTCTTTTATAGTCATTATTTCACTCATGTACAAAATTCTAACATTAAAATACATAGATGTCAAGAGAAAAGTTTATTTTTGTATAAAAACAATATTAAACTACCTTGTAATACAATAAACTGACAGTTCTAAGTGTTTTTCCAATTCGCTTGATTTTAGTTTGTGGAACTATTACACTAAGCTTCATGTTTGAGAACTTTGTAAGATAAAATCAGATTTCTTTTCAGGAGATTTGTAAGATTGGTTTTAGCAAAATGAAATTATCAATAATTATTCCTGTATATAATGAAAAAAATACAATAGAAGAAGTTTTAAATCGTGTTTTGGCTGTTGACCTTTCAGAGTTTAATTTAAAAAGAGAAATTATTATTATTGATGACGGTTCTTATGACGGGACAAGAGAAATTTTAGATAAGATGGCAAAAAATAGAGACAGTGATTATAATCAAATAAAGGTAATTTACCATCAAAAAAATTACGGGAAAGGAAGAGTGGTAAGAACTGGCTTTAAATATATGACAGGCGATGTTGCTATCATTCAGGATGCTGACTTAGAGCTTCGTCCTGAAGATCAGCCGTTGTTATTATTGCCAATAATTGAGGGGAAGACAAAGGTAGTGTTTGGCTCGAGATTTAGAAAAAAGGTTAAAGGTGTAAACTTTTATACTTTAGTTGCTAATAAAATATTTACATTTTTCACAAATTTTCTTTACGGGGTTCATATTACAGATGTTATGACTTGTTATAAAGTAATGAATAGAGAAGTAATAAAGAAACTCCAACTTTGCAGTGATAAATTTGATGTTGAGCCGGAACTTGCAGCTAAGATATGCAAATCTGGATACAAAATTTACGAAGTACCTGTTTCTTATAATCCGCGAAAGTTTAAGAGCGGGAAGAAAATAAAATTTTCTGATAGTTTTCCTGTGCTGTGGGCTTTATTCAAATACCGATTTGTTGATTAGGAGAGTGATATGAAAAAGACAGTTATCCAGAGTATCTGGGATTTTATAGGGTTTCCACTAAGCGCATTTCTTTTAGATGAACCTGCTCAGAAGAAACTAGGTCTTACAACTTTAAAAGAGAGAAGATTGTTTGCAGTTCTGCCTTTGCTTCAGGGTAATGTTCTTGATATTGGTTGTGGGCACAATGAACTAATTAAATCTTACAGAGCAAAAGGAAGACAGGGGGTAGGTGCTGATGTCTTCCCATTTGAAGGAGTTGATAAAATTGTTGATACAACTAAATTGCCGTATGCCGATAAACAATTTGATACAGTAACGATTATAGCAGCTCTTAACCATATTCCTTTAGGAAAGAGAATAGCAGTTCTAAATGAAGCATATCGTGTACTTGAAAACAAAGGTAGACTGATTGTAACAATGATAAATGGAACAATCGGATATCTTTGTCACAAATTGATGTGGTGGGATTTCGATCAGGGAGAAAGGGAGGTGGATTGGAAAGAAGAGAATTATGGATTGTCAAATAAATATGTGACGGAGATTATTGGGAAGTGCGGTTTCCGTCTCATAAAGAGAAAGCGTTTTGTTTATGGATTGAATAACCTTTTTATTTTTGAAAAGTAATGATGAAGATACTTTACCGTTATAAAATTTTGGTATTTTTTATTGTATTGCTTTCTTTATTCTTAAATCTTTACGGAATTAATTGGGGAGTACCTGATAAAGAAAGGATAAATCTTGTATTTGAGGATGTATCTTTAGTTAAAATTCTTTCTGAAGAGATGCAAAAATCAAGGGAGGAAATTTATGAAAAAATGGAATTCTGGGCTGATCCGTCTCAACCAATGAAGGAAAAAACAATAGAAGTAGAAATAAAAAATGAGAAGTTATCAATTTCCAGAAAAATGATTGATGCAGCAAGGTCGTATTTAATCCGCTCTTATGGAGATGATGAACAACATACATTAATCTGTATGGGCAATATGAATCCTTCGAAATTAAATTTTAATCCCCGATTTTTCATTTATGGAGGAGGATACTTATACCCGGTAGCTGTGGGATTAAAAATTGCTTCTCTTTTCAATTATTTAGATCTAAATTCAGATATAAAGTATTATTTTTTAAATCCACAACAGATGGGGAAAATGTTTACTACAGGGAGGATTATTGGAGCAATATTTTGTGCCATTGCTACTTATTTAATTTTTCTTTGTGGAATTAATCTTTATGGAATTCGAACCGGTTTAATTGCCAGTTTATTATTTTCTGTTGTTCCTGGAACAGTTATTTTTAGTCACCATTTAAAACCTTATGCTCTTACTATTTTTTGGATGATGCTTTCTTTTTACTGGGTAACCAGAATATTAAAAGAAGATAAAATTAAATTACCCATTCTTGCTGGTTTATTTGCTGGTTTTTCTGCAGGGACTAATCTTCTCAGCGGTTTCGTTTTATTTTTTATCCCTTTTGCTTATTTTTTGAGGAAATTGCCTCAGGAAAATATTAGTAAAAAATTAAAAATGATTTTAATTGCAATTGCGTTTTTTATTGTCGGATTTTTATTAACAAATCCATACTGGCTTTCTTCTCTTAAAAATGTGGTTAATGAATATAAAACTGCATCCGGTTGTTGGGGATTTAATCCTACTGTTGGAAATTTATATTATTATTTAAGGTATACTCTATCTAGTGTTTTTGGTATTCCGTTATTAATTTTCATTATTTGTGGTATTGCTTATGCTTTTTATAAAAGGGAAAAACAGGATATTTTAATTTTACCTCTTCTTCTCTTAATGCTCATTTATTTTGCTTCTTCAACGACCAAGTTTGCCCATTACGGAATTTTCCTTGCTCCTTTTTTAATTTTCCTTGTCGGACGATTTTTTGCTGTTGGGTTATCTAAAACTAAACGGTTAAAATGGATAACGTTAATTTTTTTAATTTTTGTCTCTTTTTATACTTTCTCTTATTCTTTTTCTTATGATAAAATTTTTGCTCAGAAGAATACAAGAACAATTGCAGGGGAATGGATTAATAATAATATTTCTCAAGGTTCAAAGATTGGGTTGCTTGGACTTCCTTCACCATGGAGAACACCCCCATTTAGTTTTTTTAGATATAGTTTGGAAATTACTGGTTTTGATAAGGAAATAATCAGAAAAAAACAACCTAAATATTTTATTTTAAGTGAATATCAATGGCAAAGAAGCATAGGTTATAAAGAAATGAGAAAATGGTTTGAAAATTATAGAGAGATAAAAAGATTTGAAAAAATTCCGAATTTCTTTGTTTTTAAATTTAAAAGAACAGAAAATTCTCCTCATGATTGGTGTATTCCCAATCCCACAATTCTAATTTTTGAAAGGAAATAAGCTCCTTTCTTGATTTTAGTTTATAAAGCTATTACACTTACATTTGAAATTGTTTAAAGAAATATGAAAGAAAAATTAAACAGCATAATTTATATGCAGTCCAAGAGAAAAGCGATCCTTTTTATCTTTATAACGGCCTTGTTATTCAGGCTTATTGGTCTGTTTTTTGTTGATATACATAATCTTGAATACGGAGATCTGGCATATCAAACAATAGTTGATAATTTATTAGATGGAAATGGATATACAACAGGGAAGTATCTTGCATTCAGGCCTCCTTTATTCCCGCTAATGCACGCAGGGATATTAGCTGTTTTTGGCAGAGATAATATACTTGCCTTAAGAATCTTTTTTATATTGATAGGTTCTATTACATGCGTTGGGTTGTATTTGATTGCAAGAGATATCTTCAAACTCAAACTTGCCATGCTGGCAGGTTTATGGCTGGCTCTCAGTCCGCAGCATATCTGGTATAATATTCATATCCTGTCAGAATGCCCTTATACATTATTTCTGGTGTTTCTTGTGTATTTTCTGCTTAAAGCTGTTCACAAAAATAAACTGGTATTTTCATGTACAGCTGGCATTCTGCTTGGATTTTCTTTGTTAACCAGATCTATACTAGCAGGTTTTATTCCTTTTATTTTTTTATGGATATTTATTGTTTGTAAAAACAAGTTAAGTGTCTTAAAGCATTTTGCTGTTTTTTTAATACCCGCTTTACTAATTATTTCTCCATGGGTTGTAAGAAATTATATGGTTTTAAATACATTTATCCCTTTCTCTACCGATGGAGCAGAGGTGTTTTTCTATGCTAATAATCCAGGCGTGCTTCATTCAGAGACTGGATTTTGCAGCAAATATTCACCCGAAGTTACGAAAGGGTTAGGGGAGATTGAAATACAGAGAGCATATTATAATTTTGGATTAAATTTCATAAGAAACAATCCTGATGAATTTCTGAGGAATGCAATGGATAGATTCATACAGTTCTGGCGGCCATTTCCAAATGTAAAATTTCCGCAAGTAAAACCGGTATACGCTATAGTATATTTCTTGAGTTATCTTCCCGTTTTGATATTGTTGTTTATAGGTATGCCTTTATCTTTTAGACATCTTAAATACACAGGTTTAATATATCTTCTGATTATTTATTGTACTGGCGTTCATATGGTGCTTCTTGCATGTATAAGATATAGAGAGCCTTTAATGCCGTTTTTAATACTTTTTGCTGTTTTTGGTATAACAAGTTTAACGCAAAATGGTAAAAGAGCTTGAAGATTATCGCAGATAATAGAGAGTTTTATGATAAAGCCTGGGAAGAATGGGATGATATGGAACAATACGCTCCGACACCCAGACATCTCAGGAATTTTATACTCTCACTTGTAAAAGAATGTAACGATATAGCCTCTGTTTGTGATATTGGCTGTGGTAACGGCTTTGTATTAGAAGGCGTCAATGAATTAAGTAAAGATTATATTTTAACCGGCACAGAACTTTCAGAAGCTGTTTTAAAAAAAGCAAAAAAGCGTGTTCCAAATTCCACATTTGTAAAATTGAATATTGAAAGAGAAACATTAGTCCAAAAATTTGATTTAGTCATATGTTCTCAAGTGCTTGAGCACATACAAAATGATATTTCAGCCTTAAAAAATATCTATAATATGACTAATAAATATTTTATTTTGACTGTTCCCACAGGAAGATTTGACTCAACAAGCAGATTGATGGGGCATTACAGGCATTACTCTGTGAAAGAGATAAAAAACAAACTGCGCGCCGCAAACTTTGAAATTCTTAAAGAAAAAATATGGGGATTCCCATTCCATTCTTTGTATAAGCATACTTTGAACCTTTTGCCGGATATACAAAAAAAGAAAATTGGTTTTGGGAAGTACAATTTTTTAAAAAAACAATTTTGCAAAGTTCTCTATTGGTTGTTTTTTTTAAATGTTTTTCCTTTTGGAAATGATATTATTCTACTGACAAAAAAATGCAGCAAATGAGTTATAAATAACCATGGTCGTAGTATTGTAAAGGAATTATTATGTGGCGTGGCAAAAAAGTAGTAGTTGTTTTCCCAACATACAATGAAAAAAATTCTATAAGGAATGCAGTCAGTGAGATGTTTGCAGAAGAATACGTTGATGATGTTATTGTAGTTAATAATAATGCGGTTTTTGGAACAGATGAAGAAGTTAAAAAGACCAAAGCAAAATTGATTTATGAAGAAAAACAGGGTTATGGGTATTCAATAAAATGCGGACTTAAAGAAGCTTTAAGATTAGAAGCAGATTTTATTATCATATCAGAACCAGACGGAACATTTATATCTCATGATGTAGTTAAGTTGCTAGCCTATTCTGACGATTTTGATGCTGTCTTTGGCACAAGGACCACAAAAGAACTGATAATGCAGGGCGCAAATATGGGAGTTTTTCTTAAATGGGGAAACTGGACAGTTGCAAAAATGGTAGAACTGCTGTTCAATACAACTGTGTTGACAGATGTTGGATGCACAATGAAGCTTCTGAGTAGAAATGCATTAGAAAAAATAAAGGATCAATTCACAGTTGGAGGCTCACGCTTTGGTGTGGAGCTTATGCTTCTGGTAGTAATTAACAGAATAAATTTTTTTGAAATACCTTTAAATTATAGCAGGAGGGTTGGTCTCTCCTCTGTTACAGGGAAAAAACATGTGGCTTTTCTTCTGGGGCTTAAGATGATTTCTCTAATTATTAAATATAGAATAAAAAGTATGTTTTGTAAATTTAGGTTAAAGAGAAAGCAACTTGGATAAAAGACTAAAACACTGGTTGTCATATTTCTTTTTGTGGACTTTTTGTTATCTTTTTTACCCCTGCTGGCTAGTTCAAGGTTCTCCTTTTAAAAGATATATATGGCTTTTATTATTATTCGTCTATTTTGTGGTATTTAGTGTTTTGTATTTTAATACTACTATAATCGGATTTATGTACCAGAGATCCGCTGAAACGCCGAACTGTTTAAACGTAATTCCCATGAATGAAAGAGGCTTGTAAAATGTCTTATATATCTCATAGTCTTGAGATGTAAACAAACTATGAAAAAACCCGCCTGAAAGAGCTCCTTTTTTAATCTCTTCAATACTATTGTTGAGTCCATATTGTATGTTTGAAGTTATAAAATATTCAGGCTTTTTCTTCTGTAATGCAGAATAGTCATTGCCAACTATAACCAGTTTATATCTATTCTCATCTACAGGCGGAATCTGATATTGCCATGGAATCTCTGTCATACCAATGGCTGCCCCTTTCTCTATGTTTTGAGCAATCCATTCCCCTGCCTCAGTTCTTATGTTTTTTTCTACCAAAAGTTTTTCATAGCCCATTCCGTAACAGAATGTGAATAACAGAACAAAGATGATTATAGAATAACCGATATGTTTTTTTATGGATTTCAGCTTGTTTAATAGTTCAAACCATCCACTGCATCCAAGAATAATAAGTAAAGGAACAATAGGAAGAATATATCTTGTAAAATGTTTAGAAAAGAAAGAAATAAAAACAAAGAAAAAGAGTATCCATGATAAAAGAAGCAAAACCACTTTTTCTACAAAGATTTTATTTCTTTTAAAAAACAGCATTTTAATTAGAATACCAATTAAAGCAAAAATAAAAAGAGGAGTGCCTAGGCCATATTTTAAACTGGAAATATAGAATCTCCAGCTAAAAGATAATCCTGTATGCTCACTCAGGGCAATCAAAGGTTTGGGGAAAGTTATGAAGAAGTAAGGATTTGTTATGAAAAAGAAGAGCAAGAACACTGCAACGGTTAAGGCAAGTCCTTTAAACAGACGTTTTAAATCCTTACAACTAAGAATAATTCCGATTACAGGTATTATCAGGCTTGCGCCAAAGGTTAGCTTTGTTCCACAGGCAAGACCGGAAAACAGACCTGCCAAGAAAACTTTTTTGAAGGAAAATTTTTCAATAAATTTGACCGTAACAAACAGACATACCATTATCCAGAATAGGCCGGGAACATCAACATACATGTAATGGGCATTTAATAACACTAAAGGCGTGAATAAAATTAAGAGACTGCTTATAAATGAACCAATATTATTTTTAAACACCTTTTTAAATATAAAGTAGCTTAAAACAATAATCCCAATACCATATAACGCTGTTACAAATCTTCCAACTATATAAAACTTAGCAATCTCTTCAGGGTGAAGAAAATAGAAGGCAATATCAGAAGTAACAACAATTAAATTAAACTTGGAAAGTAAAAAAAGTAAAAAACCTATCACATATAAATACGCCCCGCCAACTGTAAACTGATTAGGATTAAAATCCAATTCTTTTGGATTCATAGCAGATAGGCTTTTTATCAAATAATACTCATCTGGATGGTAACTTCTTATAGGATTGTACAGATTTCTGGGCGCTTTTTTTTCTGCTTCTTCAGAATGGTAGGCTAAATGCAATCTCATGCCTTTTCGTGTTGCTTTGTTAGGAAAGCGCTTAATAATTTGTATTCTCTTATTCAAGCTTGTCTGGTTATGGAAATACAAAATATTTAAAAATTTTGATGGTAATCCGAATTCTAGTCCTAAAAAGTATATAAAAGATATAAGCAATAAAAATAGCAAAAACGATTTTTTAGTTTTCATTAATTAAACGCTCAAGAATTTCAAACTATTTTTTATTCTAACATAAATTTGTCTTGAAAATAAAATTATTGTAAAATAGAAAAATATAGGATTTAACCAAGATGACGAAAAATTCTAAATTCTTTCCAAGTTTAACGTTTAGTTTCTATCTTGGTTTGTGGTGCATACTTCCGTCTTTTTTTAGATTTTTGACTGTAGTTAAAGAATATTCTTCTGAAAGATGTTTTTGGGTTGTAATTTGGTATCCAATGTTGTGGGGAGTATTCTTGGACTTGATAGTTGCTTTGCAGATTTTTGCCTTAGTATACCTTATCTATCATATATACGAGAGTAAGAGGGTGCAAATAATTTTACACTCTCTTCTGGGAGCAGTTTTAGGGGCATTTTATCTGGTTGATTATTATTACCTTAAATTATCAGGTTCCCATGTTGAATATAAACTGCTTCACTATATATTGGATAGTGCAGCTTTGCTCTCCTCTGCACAAGAAATAACAGGCGGGCATCTTCTTCTATACATGCTGATATCTATTGTTGTTTTACCATGTGGCTTTACTTTTTATTTTAAATCTTCCACATTTAGAATGCCGAATATAAAGCAAATTTCAATCATTTGTGTTATAGGAGTAGCAGGCGCAGTTTTACCATGTTTTTTGAGAGGCTTTTTTGATGCCAGGTTCATCATTAAAAAGAATGCTAATCCGATACTTTTAGATGAAGCTCTTTCAATATATGAGTTCTGGAATCTAAGGTCTTTATCCAAAAAGACAATCAGTGCTTCTGAAAATCCTTTGATCCCTAAAGCTGAAGATGCACAATATCTGAGTTCTGAGTATCCATTTCTGAAGGATACACGTGGATTCTATGGCCAAGGAATTTTGACATAAATATAGATCCTCAAAAAAAGCCTAACCTGATCTTTCTATTCATGGAGTCGTTTAGAGCAAAAGATATTGGATGTCTGGGTGGCAAATATAATGTCTCACCCAATTTTGATAAGTTGGCGCGGGAAGGACTGCTTTTTACGCGGTTCTATTGCAATGGGATACAAACTTCGCGGTCTGTTATTGCATCTTTATTTGGCACGTTACCCTATTTTAGTTTCAGTAAAGATTCTTTTCAGGCAAAGTTTTTTCATCTGCCTTTGGTAGGGATTGCAGACCTGCTTAAAAAAACAGGGTATTCAACGAGCTATCTCTGTTCAGGTCCATTAGGCTTTGAGAATCAGAAAGCATTTTTCTCTAATCATTCATATGATCATGTCTTTGGGGAGGATGATATTCGCGCAAAATATCCAAATGTATTGGGAACCAGCTTTGGTATTCCTGATGAATATCTTCTAAGGTCTTCTGTTGATTTTCTTAAGCAAAAGAACAAGGAGGGCAAAAAAATGTTTTCGGTTATCTATACCATAACAAATCACCATCCTTGGATTATCCCTGACGAACGGTTCAATATCTTTAAGGATAAAGGTGAGTACGGAAAATTCCTTAACACATTTGCTTATTCTGACTGGTGTCTTGGTCTTTTTATCAAGTTGTTGAAAAAAGAAAATTTATATAACAACTCAATAATTTTTATTCTCGCTGACACTGGGCAACCAATGGGTGAACATAATAATAATTTCCTATTAACAAATAGTCTTTATGAAGAAAGCATTCATATCCCTCTTTTGATTTTGGCTCCCGGACGTCTGAAAGAACCTAAACGACTGCCGTTTATAGCTAGTCAGGTAGATCTTCTTCCAACTATAATGGATATATTCAATTTGACAGGTCATAATCATGCTATTGGAGATTCTTTGATGCGCGATGTTCCTGAACGGATGGCTTTTTTCAATAGCACCTTTGGAGGTGGTTATTGGGGAGCTAGAAAAGGTAATTATAAATATATATTCTCCATTTGTGGAAAACGGCATCTCCTTTTTGACTTGTCAAAAGATCCATTGGAGAGGGAAAATATTGCCTTAAAAGAAAAAGACATTGTGGAGGATTTTTTTGATCCTATTGTGGCAATCTATCAACTGTACAAACAATCATTCCAAAAAGGGTTAATGCCTTTGAAGTAAGTTTGAACTAGTATTGTTGAAGCTCCTTTCTTATTTCTTCGGGAAAGTCGGTAGTTACAGCTGCAACATGGTTTTCAATCAGCGCGATGAGTTCTTTTGGAATGTTCACTGTATAGATGACGATTGGAATGCCTCTTTCACACATTTTTCTTACAAATTTATCAGTTACCAGTTTTTTCTCACATTGTAATTAAACACCATTTTAAGTATACTAAATATCCAACAATATTGGAATAAACAATGTCTGAAATATTTTTATCGCTTATAATACCCGCTTACAACGAAGAAAAAAGAATATCTCATACAATTGATGAATTTATCAAATATCTGGGCGATCAAAATTATACATACGAAATAATACTAGTGGATGACGGAAGCACTGATGACACGTGGGGCTTATTGACTGATTACAGCACCAGATACGATTTTATAAAAGCAATCAAAAACTTAAGCAATGTGGGAAAAGGATATTCAGTAAAAAGAGGGATAGAAGAGGCAAAAGGAGAGCATATCTTGTTTTCTGATGCTGATCTGTCCGTGCGGCAGGAGTGTGTATCTACGATAATTAAGGAACTAAGAAGCGGAGCTGATATAGCCATAGGCTCCAGAGAGGTCAAAGGAGCAAGCATAGAAACACCACAGCCTTGGTTAAGAAGAAAATTAGGAGCATTATTCAATGCTGCTATCAGAAAATTTATAGTCAGTGATTTTTTAGATACTCAATGCGGATTTAAAGGGTTTAAAGCTAATGCAGCAAAAACGATCTACAGAGAACAGACTCTCTACGGATATTGCTTTGATATAGAAATATTACTTCTTGCGCAGAAAAACGGGTATTCTATAAAGGAAATCCCTGTAGTATGGAATGACAGAACGGGCAGCAAATTGAGTATTCTTGACAGCCCTGCTATTCTATTGGAAATTGTAAAAATAAAAATGAATCAAATCAAAGGCAGATATAACAAAAATAATGCCGGATAAAAAACATAGACATATTTTTATACTTTATATCTTCTTATTTTCCTTTATTGTCAGATTTATATATTTGTATTTCTTTAAACAGAATATAATACATATTGAACATTCTCTTTTTGGAGATGCATCTCAGTACATTCTGATTGCAAAAAATATTGCCTCAGGTAATGGATTCAACATGCTGCCTAATTCAAACCTTTTAGCAAACAGAGCTCCTTTTTTTCCATTTATTCTTGCTGGAGTTTTTAAGTTTTTTGGACAGAGTTACTGGCCAGCAAGAATCTTTCAAGTTTGTATGAGCTCTCTAGTTCCTGTTATTACCTATTCCATTGCAAAAGAGGTTGTTTCTAAAAGAGCCGCAATGATTTCAGCGTGCATTTCCATATTTTATCCTTTTTATGTTTTCTATAGCGCGTACGTTCTTACAGAGACTTTGTTTGTTTTTCTCTCCTGTTTTTCCTTATTATATTTAATCAGATTTGTAAAAACAGGTTCCTATCAGGACGCATTGTTAGCAGGCATGTTTTTGGGGCTCTCAGCGCTTACAAGACCTATTGCTCTGGGATTCGGAGTATTTTTTGTAGTATGTTATTTTTTTATACCCAGACGCAGATTTAAAGGCAGTGCTGCAATTTTAGCAGCTATGTTTTTAGTAATATTGCCATGGACTATAAGAAACTATATCGTTTTTGAGAAATTTGTTCCTCTTACTACTGAAGTAGGACGAGTCTTTTACAGCGGGAATAATCCGATGAACAAAACGGGTGGATGTATTAGGTATGTTGATTTTATAGAGCCGAAAGAGACAGTAACCATGGGAGAGGTTGAAGCATCGCAATACATGTTTAAAAAGGGATTAGAATTTATAAGACACAACCCCGGAACTTTTCTTAAAATGAGTGTAAAAAAAGCTGGGAGATTGTGGAGGGTTTTCCCTTATTGGACATCCGGCTTCACCAACATAAAATACAAATTAATAAGCATATTTTCTTATGGATTGATCCTTCCATTTTTTCTTATTGGGATATTTTTGAGTATAAGAAACTGGAAACTTGTTTTACCTTTATACTGTCTCATAATATATACCAGCATTTTTTGCATGGTATTCTACGGCACTATGAGATTCAGACTTCCCCTAATGCCTGCCGTTATTGTACTGGCGTCAATAGGAATAGATAGATTGTTATGGAAAAAATTAAAGTTCTTCACATAATTACCCGTCTGATTCTGGGTGGGGCGCAGGAAAACACTTTGTACACAGTAGAAGGATTGATGAAGGATTCCGCCTATGATGTTACACTAGTTTCAGGTCCTACCACAGGTCCAGAAGGAAGTCTCGTGAGCAAGGCAAAGGGATTTGGAGTAAATTTAGTAATTATTAAGAGCTTGACAAGGAATATAAATCCTTTTAGTGATATCTCAGCTTTTTTATCTCTGTATAAACTAATAAAGAAAAATGATTTTGATATAGTGCATACGCATTCCTCAAAAGCAGGCATCATTGGAAGACTTGCAGCAAAGCTGGCGGGATGCAGTGTAATTATACATACAATACATGGTCTGCCGTTTCATCCGTATCAGAACAGGTTTCTAAACTTTTTTTATATTCGTCTTGAGAGATTAGCCGGGAAATTCACAGATAAGATAATTACAGTCTGTGATAGTATGGCTCAGAAAGCGCAGGTTGCAGGCATAAAACCTGTTCATGGATATGTAACGGTTTATAGTGGTATGGATTTAGGTAAGTTTATAGAGGAGAGAACAAGTTCCCATCAAGCAAAAAGAAACATCGGAGTACCTGCTGACGCTAAGGTTGTAGGTAAAGTAGCAAGGCTTTTCCCTTTAAAGGGCTATGAATATTTTATCAGCGCAGCGAAATATATTTCGGAATCTGTACAGAATGTATATTTTTTGATTGTGGGAGATGGAATTTTAAGAAAACAATTAGAAGAGATGGTTAGGCAAATGGGATTAAAAGATAGATTTATTTTTGCAGGGCTTGTTCCGCAGGAAGATGTGCCGAAGTTTATTGCTGCAATGGATATAGTTGTGCATACTTCATTACGAGAAGGATTAGCAAGAGTCATACCCCAGGCAATGGCAATGTCCAAGCCTGTAGTGAGCTTTGATATTGATGGAGCGAGGGAACTGGTACATAACAACGACACAGGTTATCTTGTTATGCCTAAAGATACTAAGGGACTATCAGATAGAGTAATAGATTTACTAAATAATACAGAAAAAGCAGAGAAAATGGGCTTAAACGGCAAAAATCTTGTGGACCCGGCATTTCGCATAGAAACAATGATTGATAAAATAAAAGAAATATATGATAATCTATTGACAAGCTCAAAGGGAAATTTCTAATTTTGAATTTTAAATTATTAATCAAGTTTTAATGCTTTAATTTTTAATTATAAAAGGCGCAAAGAAAAAAAATAATTAGAAATTTTGAAATTAAAAATTAAGGATTAGTATATGTGGTGCATAGTTTATCTTCTCTGTTTTTTTATGTCTTTATTTTTAAGTCTTATTCTGGTTCCTGTTGCTCGAAAATTTGCAATAAAGCATAATATACTTGATCAGCCGGACGACAGGAAGATACATCTGGAACCTAAACCATTACTTGGAGGAGTAGCAATATGTATAGCCTTCATAGTAACAATACTTATCAACTTGTTGATACTCTTCTGTTGTTCTGAGATTTTTTCTTTGAATCACTTAATGCCTAATTTTTTACTTGATGAAGTCACTTTGATAAAGGCTGTATTACCCAAACTGGTTGTTATTTTGTTTAGTGGAATACTTATATTGGGGTTGGGACTGGTTGACGATATTCATAAATTATCCGCAAAAACAAAACTAATGGCGCAGATAATGGTTGCGTTACTGCTTATTAGTTTTGGTATAAGAATAACGCTTTTTATAGAGAATAATCTTATTAGCAGTATTATCACGCTTGTATGGATAGTTGGGATTACAAATGCGTTTAACTTGCTGGATAATATGGATGGACTCTCAGCAGGTGTAGCGTTTATTGCGTCTATGATATTTTTCGCAATAGCAGCATTCCAAGGTCAGGTTTTTACCGCAACAATACTTTTGGCTTTTGCCGGAAGCATATTTGGTTTTTTGCGTTACAATATGTATCCTGCCAGGATATTCATGGGCGATGCAGGGAGTATGTTTATAGGCTATATGCTGGCTGTATTAACAGTTGTAAGTTCCTATTATACAAAGAGCAGCCCTACATTGTTTCCTGTAATTATGCCTGTTTTAATACTTGGGGTACCAATTTTTGATACAATCTTTGTGTTAGCTGTAAGGATTAAAAATGGAAAACCTGTTTCGGAGGGCGATAAAAATCATTTTTCACACAGACTTGTTAATTTAGGAATGACACAAAAACAGGCAGTATTGTTTATTTATCTGATTACTTTCTGTGTGGGGATTAATGCTTTACTGCTTTGTTTTGTTAATATATGGGGTTCCGGTGTAATATTGGTTCAGGCTGTGTGTATATTCGTAATTATTGTAATTTTAGAGAGGATAGCAAAGAGGAATAGTGATAAGAAAAGCTAAAGTTAAGGATGTAGAACAAATCCGTAGTTTGATTATGGAATTTGCGAGCAATGAGGAAATGCTTCCGCGTTCCTTGAGTGAATTATATGATAACTTAAGAGATTTCTTTGTATTTGAGGAATCAGAGAAAATTTTCGGATGCTGCGCTCTTCACGTTATGTGGGAAGATCTTGGCGAGATACGGTCTCTTGCTGTGAAAACAGAAAAGCAGGGTAAGGGAATAGGCGCTAAACTGGTAGAAGCATGTATTGAAGAAATGAGCCGGATAGGGCTGAGCAAGGTGTTTGCGCTTACTTACAAACCTGAGTTTTTTGAGAAAAAGAAGTTTTTTAGAATTGACAGGGCAGAACTTCCTCACAAAGTCTGGGCGGATTGTATCAAGTGTCCAAAGTTTCCTGATTGTGGAGAGGTTCCGGTTATGTATAAGGCAAAAACAAACCTTGGATAGGATTAAGTTTGAAAAACTTGTGGCAGAAGCTGTTGACGGACTACCGGAGGAGTTTCAGCGGAGAATGGAAAATGTGAATATATCAGTAGAAGACAGACCGTCTGAGGAGATACTCAGGAAACAGGGGATAAAGAGTCCCAACACTCTTCTCGGATTATATCAGGGAATTCCTTTAAAGAAGAGGGGAGTCTATTATTCAAACGTTCTTCCGGATATGATAACTATTTATCAAAAGCCTATTGAAATGTTATGCAGAAATGAAGATAGCAATAAAGGAAAGAGTTAAAGAGGTAGTCATGCACGAGCTTGGGCATCATTTTGGAATGACTGAGGAAGATCTGTCCCGCTGATAATTTTATATATTATACCTCATAGGGTATATTATTTTTCAATTATGACCCTATAGGGTATAAAATTTACAAAGAAATGTTGAAATTATACCCGGCATGTGATATATTTGGGTTGTTATGAAACAAAAGAGGTTACATCAATGCATAATGGATATTTCTCTTCAAATAAAAAATTTGCGGAAGAAAATTGGTTTAACCCAAATTGAGTTTGCCAAGCGGGCAGGCGTTGGTTTGCGTTTTTTAAGAGAACTTGAACATGGTAAGATGACAGTAAGAATGGATAAGCTTATGCAAGTTTTGGATTTCTTGGGATATCATCTGGAATTAAAAAGGAATGAAAAAACGGATATTATCTAGGAAAGATTTTCTATGGATGCATTAAGAAAAGCGCAGGTCTTTTATAAAAATGAATTGGCAGGGTATATTGTCGAGACTCAAAACGGTTATATTCTCCAGTATGATCATAAATTTTTAAAGAAAAATATTCCAATTTCAATGTCTTTGCCTCCCAGAGAAGAATCTTATTATTCAAAAGAATTATTCCCTTTCTTTAAAGGGCTTCTTCCTGAAGGGTGGTATTTAAATATCGTTAGCGCGACGCAAAAGGTGGACAGTAAGGATTCTTTTGGTTTATTATTGGCAAGCGCCAGCGGTGATACCATTGGCGCGGTTACTGTGATAAAAGATGTTTAATTCTTCTAAATGGCCGGTCATAGATTTTAATTTAGGAGATATATTCCTGAAGGCGCAGAAACTGACCGGTAAACTTTCTATTTCAGGAGTTCAGCCTAAGCTGTCTGTTAAGCTGGATAAGAAACAAAATTTGTTAATTCCTGTGGCTGAAGGAGGGGAGTATATTTTAAAACCACAAATCTCCACTTTCCCAAATATCCCGGAAAACGAACAATGTTGTATGGATATCGCCGAACAATTATATATAGATGTTCCGTTTCATTGCCTAATTCCTTTAAAAGATAAGAGCCTTGCCTATGTGGTCAAAAGATTTGACAGGGAAAAAGGGGTAAAAATTCACCAGGAAGATTTTGCGCAAATCCTTGAACAAACAGATAAATATAAGGGATCGGCAGAACAAATGGGCAGAAGGTTGGAAGAAATATCTTCGGCTCCTGGTTATGATACGCAATTGCTTTTTGAACGGGTTGTTCTTAACTTTATTCTCGGCAATGGCGATGCCCACTTAAAAAATTATTCCATTTCTTACAGAGACAAAAATAATATTCGCTTAACACCAGCTTATGATATTGTGTGTTCAAAACTGGTTCTTCCTGATGAGGAAGATTCAGCAATAACTATTAATGGAAAAAAGAATAAATTGCAGCGAGAGGATTTCAATGAGTTGGCTGAATATTTAAACATTCCTATAAAAGTTCGGTACGAAAAATTTGAAAAGAAGTTTGATGTTATGAGAAAAATCATAGAAACTTCCAGTATTGACAAGGAAAAGCAACAACAATTTCTCGAAATAATAAAGGAAAGAATGGGTCGTTTAAAATTAAAAAGGGAGGCGGCAAATGACAGTTGATATATTGCGTGGAGTACTGGGATGGTGCGCTGTAATTAATACGGGGTTATTGCTGTGGTGGTTTTTATTCTTTGTATTTGCTCATGACTGGATTTATCGCATGCACAGCAAGTGGTTCAAGATTCCTATAGAAACGTTCAATACAATTCATTATGCTGGCATGGCTTTCTTTAAAATAGCTGTATTTGTTTTTAATATTATTCCGTATTTTGCATTGCGAATTGTTGTATGAAATTGTAGCGCCAGACTGTAAAAATTAAGAAACTCCTTGCAAATTGAAAGGTAGTCTTTTAATATACAAGGATGATAAAGCGAAATTTACAAAAAACTGTAGAAAAGTCTTTAAAAGTTTTCCCAATTGTTGGAATTTTGGGATCACGTCAAGTTGGAAAAACAACTTTAGCTAAAAATATACAACAATTGCGAAGGAATGCTGTTTATCTTGATTTGGAGTTGCCTTCCGATTTTAATAAATTACAGGATCCTGAATTATATCTAAATCAATATTCGGATTCATTAGTGATTATTGATGAAATCCAGAGAATGCCCTCTCTTTTTCCGCTCTTAAGATCATTAGTTGATAAGAACAGAATAAGCGGTCGTTTCCTTATTCTTGGGTCAGTTTCTCCTGACTTAATAAGGCAGGCTTCAGAAAGCTTAGCAGGACGAATTATTTATCACGAATTAAAACCACTCTCTATAATTGAGCTTGGATATGATAAAACTTTGATTCAAAATTTATGGTTAAAAGGCGGATATCCTGATAGTTACCTTGCGAGTAATAATGAAATAAGCTTCTCGTGGAGAGAGGCTTTCATAAAAACATATTTAGAGAGAGATATTCCACAACTTGGAATAAAGGTTCCTGCATTACAATTAAGAAGATTCTGGACAATGATAGCGCATTCTCATGGGCAACTTTGGAATTCAAGTCGGATAGCCAGTAGTCTTGGAATTTCAGCTCCAACAGTTCGTCATTACCTTGATATTCTTGAAGAAACTTTTGTTATTAAGCAACTTCAGCCATATCATCATAATATTAAGAAACGCTTAGTAAAATCGCCAAAGGTTTATATAAAAGATTCAGGCTTACTGCATGCTCTTTTAAGAAATAGAACTATGGATGATATTCAATCTCATCCTTCTCTTGGAAATTCATGGGAAGGTTTTGTAATAGAGCAAATAATTAATATAATTCCTGAAGATTGGGATGCTTATTTCTACAGGACAGGCGCTGGCGCAGAGATTGATCTGTTACTATTTCCCACCAATAAATTTCCTGTAGCGGTTGAGATTAAATACTCTGCAAGTCCTAAGATTTCCAAAGGGTTTTGGAATGCTTATAATGATCTTGATTGTAGAAAAGGATTTTTGATTTATCCCGGGGAATCTACATATCCTATTGCTAAAAATATTACTGCCTTATCAATTCAAGAAGTTTTGAAAATATTAGAACTATAAAAATAAAAGGAATTTCTTGTATGAATGAACATCAGGTTGTTGTCACAGGCTTGGGAGCTGTAACACCGATTGGTATAGGTGTAAAGAAGTTTTGTGAAGGATTAAAGGCAGGGCGAAACGGGATTGCGAAAGTTACTCGTTTTGATGTGACGGATTTTCGTTCTAAGCTCGCAGCTGAGGTAAAAGATTTTCAAGCTGAAGAATGGATCGACAAAAAATCAGCAAAGCGTATGGATCGATTTACACAGTTTGGAATTGCTGCATCTGCAATGGCAGTTGAAGACGCAGGATTGGAATCTTTCTCATTTGATAAAAACAGGGCAGGTGTCATCATCGGTTCAGGCATTGGTGGTTCACAGACAATTGAAGATGGGTATTCCATACTTCAAGAAAGTGGTCCCAAAGGTTTAAGTCCGTTTTTTGTGTCAAAGCTGCTCATCAATATGGCAGCGTGTATGGTTTCCATTAAATACGGCTTGAAAGGTCATCTTTCTGCTCTCTCTGTGGCCTGTTCTACTGGATCAAACGCCATTGGCGATGCTTTTCGGATTCTTCAGAGAGGAGATGCTGATATTATGCTCGCGGGTAGTTCTGAAGCATGTATAACCTCGCTTCCATATGGATGTTTTTGCGCCACACGATCCATGACTCCAAATGATTGCGCCGAAAACGCCTCTAGACCATTTGATAAAAATCGCGATGGTTTTGTGATGGGAGAAGGAGCCGGGATTGTTGTTTTGGAAAATCTGAAACATGCTGTTAATCGAGGCGCAAGAATTTATGCTGAAATCGTCGGATATGGCAATACGGCCGATGCCTATCACTTTACGGCACCGGAACCCGAGGGCGACGGCATGATCCGGGTTATGCAGGCGGCGCTGCAGGACGCTGATATGGATGCTGAAAAAATAGGCTATATCAATGCGCATGGCACATCCACTGTTTTAAATGATAAATGTGAGAGCATAGCTATTAAAAAAGTATTTGGCGGACATGCAAAAACCTTAAAGGTCAGCTCAATAAAATCAATGATTGGTCATCTTATGGCAGCCGCGGGGTCTGTGGAGTTCGTGTCGACTGTAATGAGTGTGTTTACCTGTATGATTCCGCCAACCATTAATCATAAAGAACCTGATGCTGATTGTCATCTTGACTTTGTTACCAATGGCGTTGAATCGCTTGATTTAAATGCGGCAATGAGTAATTCGTTTGGTTTCGGTGGAGGCAATGCCTGCCTCATAATTAAGAAATATGGAGATATAAATGAAAATTCCTAAACTTCAGATCGACAGTTTATCCGCAGATATACCTATTGTTCAAGGAGGTATGGGCGTCAGGGTTTCTCTTGCTTCGCTGGCTTCAGCAGTTGCAAATGAAGGTGGCATTGGCACCATCTCCAGTATGGGTCTGGGAGATTTAGAGGATTCAAAGAAGGAGTATGAAAGAATATCCAGGGAAGCATTAGTAAATGAGATCAGTAAAGCAAGGAGTATGACAGATGGCCACCTCGCCGTAAACTTTATGGGTGTGATCAGTAACGTAGATGATCTGGTTAAGACAGCAGTACGTGAAGGCATCAAGATGATTGTTTTTGGCGCTGGACTGCCAACAAAACTTCCAGCTTTGGTTGAGGATCCCAGTGTAAATCTTGTGCCCATCATCAGTTCTGCCAGAATTGCAGAATTTATCCTGCGAACCTGGGACAAACGATATGAAAGAACCGCTGATGCGCTGATTCTGGAAGGACCATTGGCAGGGGGACATCTCGGTTTTTCAGCAGAACAGCTGGAACATCTAGAGGACCACTCCCTCGAAAAACTTCTGCCTGAAGTCATGGAAGCTATTAAACCCTACGAAGATAAATATGGAAAGAAAATTCCTGTTATTACCGCTGGTGGTATTTATAACGGAAAAGATATTGCGCGAATGCTTTCCCTTGGCGCTTCAGGTGTTCAGATGGGAACCCGTTTTGTCTGTACCAAAGAGTGTGATGTGTCCCAACAATTCAAGCAAGCCTATCTGGATGCCAAAGAAGAGGACATTGTTATCATTAAAAGTCCTGTTGGTATGCCTGGACGGGCGATAAATAATCGTTTTTTGAAGGATTTGGAAGTTAAAGGAAAACTGAAGATAAACTGTCCTTATAGATGTCTCACGGCATGTAAAGTCAAAACTGCGAGATATTGTATTGCACAAGCTCTTGTGAATTCCTATTTTGGCGACGTAGACCACGGTCTCATTTTCTGCGGGCAGAATGCGTATCGTGTTAATAAGATTACAACTGTTAAAGAACTCATTCAGGAACTTCTCTTGGAACTCAAAGAAGCATAAGAAAATAGAATAACGATAATTCACATGGCGGGAATATGTTTTCAAAAGTTTATGGCTGCGCAGTTGTTGGAATTGGCGGCAAAATAATAGAGGTAGAGGCTGATGTGGCTAACGGCTTGCCATCAGTTACAATTGTCGGGCTTCCTGATAATGCAGTAAAAGAGAGTCGTGACAGGGTTAAAGCTGCGATAAAGAATTCGGGATTTGTTTTTCCTCAAAAGAGAATAACAATTAATCTGGCGCCTGCAGAACTCAAAAAAGAGGGTTCAGCATTTGACCTGCCTATTGCTTTGGGAATACTTGCATGTTCCGGCTATATAAGCAGCCGAACTATAAGTAAGCATTGCTTTGTTGGAGAGCTTTCGCTGGACGGAGATATTAGATCTGTTAAGGGAGTTTTGCCAATGGCGCTAACAATTAAAGGAAATAGCGGACATTCTTTTTGCGTACCGGCAGATAATATTCAGGAAGCAGCCGTTGTAGACCAAATAGATACATATCCATTGGAAAATCTTCAGCAAACAGTAGATTTTATAAATCAGGTAGAAGATATTCCGCCTTTCAAAGTGGATATTGAAGAGATTTTTAAAAAGAACTCTGTGTATGACGTTGATTTTTCAGATGTTAAAGGGCAGCAGCATGTGAAGAGAGCAATAGAGGTTGCAATAGGAGGCGGGCATAATATGTTGATGATTGGACCGCCCGGAGCTGGCAAGACAATGCTTGCAAGAAGAATACCCACTATAATGCCGGATATGACTCTGGAAGAGAGTTTAGAAGTAACAAAGGTTCACTCTATTGCCGGTATTCTTCCTCAGGGAAAAGGACTTATAGCAACCAGGACTTTCAGAGCTCCGCACCATACAATTTCCGATGTAGCGTTGATTGGAGGCACACAATTGGTAAGACCTGGAGAAGTAAGTCTTTCTCATTATGGGGTATTATTTTTAGATGAGCTTCCTGAGTTTCGGCGCAACACTCTTGAGGTACTGCGTCAGCCGCTTGAGGATGGAGTTGTTACTGTTTCCCGCGCAGCTGCCTCTCATACATATCCTTCCAGATTTACACTTGTAGCAGCAATGAATCCATGTCCATGCGGATACTTTACGCATCCCATAAAGGAATGCAGATGCACTCCATATCAAATACAGAACTACATTTCTAAAATAAGCGGGCCTCTGCTTGATAGAATTGATATTCATGTGGATGTTCCGGCTCTTAATTATCAGGAGATATCTGACAGAACACAGTCTGAAACCTCTGCTGTAATAAAAAAGAGAATTAACGATGTTAGAAGGATTCAGCAGCAAAGGTTTAAAGGGAAAAAGATTTTTTGCAATGCTCATATGCACCCAAAGGATATAAAAGAACATTGTCAGCTTGACGGTCAGACTCAGTCTCTTATAAAAACAGCTATAAATAGTTTAGGGTTGAGCGCGAGAGCTTATGATAAAATATTGAAGATTGCGCGTACAATTGCAGATTTGGAGCAAAGTGAGAATATAACCGTTGCTCATGTCTCAGAAGCGATTCAATACAGAAGTATGGATAGAAACTTTTGGGGAAGTAAATAAGGGGAAGGAATTATGGCAGACGTAGTAGTAAAGACAGTAAATCTTACAAAAGAATACGTGATCGGCATTCATAGAAAGACAAGGGTTTTGGCTTTAGACCATCTGGATATAGAGATTAATAAGGGAGAAACATTTGGACTGCTTGGACCAAATGGTTCAGGCAAGACAACAACTCTTAAGTTATTACTGGATTTTATATCTCCCAGCGAAGGGCAAGGATGGGTTTTAGGTAAGCAGTTAGGCAATATAGAGGCAAAAAACAGAATTGGCTATTTGTCAGAGGTTTCGTATTTATACAGCTATCTTACAGCATGGGAATTGCTTGATTTTTGCGGAAGCCTGTTCGGGATAGCATCAATGGAAAGAAAGAGATGTATTGATAAGATACTGGATTTGGTCGGGCTTGGGGAAAAGGCGCATGTCAGACTTTCTTCATATTCAAAAGGCATGCTACAGCGCGCAGGACTTGCGCAAACACTGATCAATGATCCGGATCTTCTGCTTCTTGATGAGCCAACATCAGGTTTAGACCCTATTGGACAGAGGGAAATGAGAGATGTGTTCTTAAAATTGAGAGAGCAAGGCAAGACTCTTTTTCTATGTTCCCATCAGCTCTCTGAAGCAGAACTGATTTGTGACAGAATAGGTATTTTGCATAACGGAAGACTAAATAAAATTGGAAAGCTTGATGATCTTTTAATTATGAAGCATGAGGTTAAAATTAGAGCGATGAACATTGATAAAGAAACTCATAATAGGCTGGATAAAATTACAGAAGTTTCTATTGTTGAAGAAGGAACTGATAAAGGTATGCTTGAAATTAGTCTAAGTGAGCATCTTGTTAATACTGTTGTAGACATTCTAAGATCCAGTAATAGCCAGATACTATCTATTATGCCAACAAAGAGGTCATTAGAAGAAATCTTTGTTGAGGCAGTGGAGAATTCATTATCTTGACAAAATATGAATTATATTATATATGTATTTATGAAAATATAGGAGACATAATTTCATGTTAAGAAAGTTAGGTCAAAACTATCAGGTTGCTTTGCCTAGAGAGGTGGTAAAAATGCTGCATCTTCATATCAATGATTACCTTGACATTGATGTAAAGGACAATAAGATTTCTATTATTCCACAGATTGTAATTCCAAAGGATCAGGCGTATTTTTACACTCAGGAGTGGCAGAAGGACGAAAAAGAAGCTCATAATAATATCAAAAAAGGACGTGTTACCAAAACGAAGGACATCAAACAGCTTCTTAAAGAGCTTGATCGCTGATGCATATAGAGGCGACCGAGACTTTTATCAGGCTATATAAGAATCTGCCCGAAGAAGTCAAGCGGAGAACAAAAAAAGCGCTTGGGTTTCTTGAATCAAACCCAACGCATCCGTCATTAGGTCACAAGAAAATGGCAGGGCAGGAAGATATATTTGAAGTCAGAATTTCAAAAAACTACCGTCTTACTTATCGGAGAATAGACAATACCGCCTATTTACGCAAGATTGGCACTCATAACCTTCTGCGTAATCCGTAAAAAGATGGTATGGCTTGATTCAGAAGGGAGAGAAATAGAATGAATAAAGACTGGGTAGCTATTTTAGACTTTGGGTCTCAATATACACATCTTATTGCGCGGCGCGTGAGAGAATGCGGTGTATATTCAGAGATAATCTCCTATGATACTAATGCTCGCGAACTGTCCGGTAATAAGCCGACTTGTATTATACTATCCGGAGGGCCGGCCAGCGTTACTGAAAAAGGTAGTCCTGTATGCGATAAAGATATTTTTAATATTGGAGTCTCTGTACTTGGAATATGCTACGGCGCGCAGCTTATGGCAAAGATGCTGGGCGGTAAAGTTCTTGCTGCAAAAGCGAGAGAGTACGGGAAGGCGGTTCTTAATGTTAAATTTAGAGAGACTTTATTTAAGAACTTGTCTCTAAAAGAACAAGTTTGGATGAGTCATGGGGATAAAATCTCGCAGCTTCCTCAAGGATTTAGGATAGTTGGCGCAACCGACAATTCACACATTGCGGCAATGGAACATGAACAGAAAAAGTTTTATGGAATTCAGTTTCATCCTGAAGTGGTACATACGCCTAAAGGCAAGACAATTATTAAAAATTTCCTTTATGAAATAGCAGGCTGCAAGCCCGGATGGAATATGAGGTCATTTGTCAATAATACAGTTCAGGAATTGAGAGACAAGATAGGCAAAGAGAAGGTTTTGTGCGCAATAAGCGGAGGAGTGGATTCTTCTGTTCTTGCCGTGCTTCTTAATAAAGCCATAGGAAAGAATTTGATAGGTGTTTTTGTTGATAACGGACTGCTTCGCAAAAAAGAGGGAGAACTTGTAGAAAGCAGACTTAAGGGATTTGGCATTAATTTAAAAAGAGTCAATGCGCAGACTGAATTCTTAATTGCGCTCAAGGGAGTAACGGATCCAGAGAAGAAAAGAAAGATAATAGGCGGGCTTTTTATAAGTGTTTTTGAAAAAGAGGCAAAGAAAATAGGTAAAGTTAAATTTCTGGCTCAAGGCACATTATATCCCGATGTTATTGAAAGCAGATCTCCAATTGGAGGTCCGTCCGCAACTATTAAAACACATCATAATGTAGGAGGTCTGCCTGAAAAACTGAATTTTAAGCTGATAGAGCCGTTAAGAGAACTTTTTAAGGATGAAGTAAGACTTGTTGGGAAGGAGTTGGGACTTCCTAATGAGTTAATTGGAAGACAGCCTTTCCCTGGTCCGGGACTTGCTGTGAGGATTCTGGGCGATATAACTAAGGAAAAGCTTGATGTTCTGCGTGATGCGGATTGGATACTGATGGATGAAATCAAAGTTTCCGGTATGTATCAGAAATTATGGCAGACGTTCTGCGTTTTATTGCCTGTTAAAACAGTGGGCGTTATGGGTGATGAGAGAACGTATGAAAATGTTGCTGCAATAAGAGCGGTTACAAGTGAAGATGCCATGACAGCGAACTGGGCAAGGCTGCCGTATGAACTGCTTGAGCGAATATCCAATAGAATAATAAACGAAGTAAAAGGCATAAATCGTGTAGTGTATGATATTTCATCAAAGCCGCCAAGCACAATAGAATGGGAATAGGAGGGTAATTATGGAACAGGAGCAATATATTCAGGCAGAAAGCGAGAAAAAAAAGAAAAAGGGTTGTTTTTTCTGGGGACTTATAGGTTGCGGTGGACTGGTGTTGTTTGTTGCGATATCGGTTGGAGTGATGCTTTTCTTTGTGCGAAGTAAATTCATAAAATACAGTTCAAATGAACCAATTCAAATTAAGCAAGTATCTTTTTTATCCGGAGAAAAGAAAGATATAAAAGAAAGGATTGGAGAGCTGAAATCCATATCGCAAAAGGGTGGAGAATTTGTTCTTACTGATAGAGATTTAAATGTGCTTATCGCGTCTAATCCCAAGTTTAAGAATAGAGCTTATGTTGATTTTATGGGAGATAAGATCAATATAAAATTTTCCATGCCATTTATGAAACGATATATCAATGGGGATCTTTCCGGAAAACTGCATATGAAAGATGGCTTGTTAAAACTGGAAATAGATAGATGCAATGTAATGGATTTTAAGACACCTTCTGAAGAATTAAGAGATAAAATCGCTTCCAGCTTAGTTGAAGGGCTGGAAAACAATCCGGAATTTAGAAAGATTGAAAGACGGATTGAACATGTATATCTTGAAAAGCAAAAGCTGTATATAAAGTTTAAACCTGTGCCATAATTGCATACTCATTAATAATACGTATATCTCCAAGATTGATCATATCAGGCGTGATATGCTGTGAGCCAAGCTTTCTTTCGGTAAATGTACCGTGATAGTCAGAGCCACCTGAAATGAGAAGGTCATTTTTAAGGCAATATTGAATGTATTTCTCGTTCTCTCCATTTCTGAAATATGGAGAATAACACTCTATCCCTGCAATTCCCCATTCGCGCCACTGGTCAAGTTCTTTTTCAGGAAAACGATCAAGGCAATTATAGTAGGCGGGAGGATGCGCTAAAAACGGATAGCCTCCTGCTTTTCTTGCAATATCTATTACTTCGTATGGCAGAGAAAATATCCTGAATCTGGAAATAAAATCTTCTGCAAGAAGAAAATATTCGTCCAGATTTTTAAGCGCTTTTTTGTCCATTAAATAATTCAGTAATTTAATCCCTCCTCTTCTGGGATCATATGAATACGCATTAAACTCTTCCAGATTGAGCTGGGGAATTTGTTTTGAAAAAGTTTCTATAAATTTATTGCAAAAGTTTTCTTCTACGTCTTGAGTATATTTCCTCAAAAGCTCTTTCAGTTCTTTGTTGGTTTCATCAAATCCATAAACCGTGATATGAAAGTCTCTGCCTCTGAATGTTGATGTAATCTCAACTCCCTGAATATATGATATATCTTTTGGTTCTATAACTCTGCGTATTTCTGCGTTGTTTGCAATGGAATTATGGTCTGTAACAGAAAATAGAGTTATATTCTTATTTATACACTCATCTATAATTTCCTCTGCAGTTAATGTCCCATCAGAGGCGCATGAGTGAATGTGCAAATCTACATACATTTGGAATTATTCCTTAAAGAATACCATTTCGCTGTAATTATACAACTATCATAAAGGCATTTCAAATTTTAATTAATGTACCTGTTCATTTCCATTAAAAGCAATTTATCCTTTTGACTTTATTGCTTCTCCATTGCTATAATGCCTCAACGCTAAATGAATAAGAGCGTGTGGAAATTAGTTTTATGGAAAAGAAAATAGAGAGATTTATAAACATTGTTCAGGATTATCTTAGTAACAATGCAACACTCAAACTTCAGAGGTTATTGAATAAGATCCACACTGCTGATGTGGCTGATGTTATTAGTCACTTGGAAGCCGAAGAGGGACAAAAAATACTAAATATGCTGAAGCCGGAGGTTACCGCTGAAGTTTTAAATGAAGTAGATTCCGCCTTAGCAAAAGAACTTGTTCAAGCCATGAGTCCTGTGAGGCTTTCAAAAATGCTTGATACAATGCCTCCTGACGATGCCGCTGACATTCTTCAGTATCTCCCCGAAGAAGATCATCTAAAAGTTCTTGCAGAAATGACAGAAGAAGAAGCAGAAGAAGTAGAAGAACTAATTCAATATGATAAGGACACCGCAGGCGGAATAATGACAACCGAATTTGTATCTTTTCATGAGGATATCACAGTTGCCGGCGCGTTAGAACATCTGCGAAAAAATATAGATGCGGAAGCCAGTTATTATATATACACAACAGACAAGGAAGACCATCTTCGCGGAGTAGTTACTTTAAAAGAATTGATTAAGGCAGGTCCTGATAAAAAATTAAAAACCGTGATGATTTCAGACATTATTAGCGTAAAGCCTGACAGTGATCAGGAATATGTAGCAAATCTGGTTGCAAAGTACGACCTTCTGGCTATTCCGGTTACTGATACTTCAAACAGGCTTCTGGGAATAATAACAGTTGATGATATTATTGACGTAATAAGAGAAGAAGCTACCGAAGATGCATATAAGTCTGTTGGAACGACAGAGGACGAGCTTTTGACAAAGTCCTCTTTCAATGTTGCTAAGATACGTCTTCCATGGCTTATTACAACTCTTCTGGGAGGACTAATATGTGTGCTTGTTGTAAGTAGATTTAAATTTGTTCTGGAACAGGTTATAGCTCTGGCTTTTTTTATGCCCATAATTGCCGCTATGGGAGGAAACATTGGAATTCAATCATCTACAATTGTGGTGAGAGGGTTGGCAACGGGCATAATAGACACTAAGAAGATATGGAAAATGCTTTTTAGAGAAGTAAGAATAGGCGCTATTATGGGACTTGCATGCGGCACCGTTGTCGGAACAGTCGGAGCGTTATGGCAGAGGCAGCTTGTTTTAGGACTTGTTCTTTTTGTTTCAATGTTTATGGCTATTATTGTTGCTGCAGCAATAGGAGCAATTATACCGCTTGTATTTAATAAGTTTAACATTGACCCAGCTATTGCCACAGGACCTTTTGTAACAACTGCGAATGACATTACCGGCATGCTCATATACTTCAGTCTGGCATTGGGATTGATGAAATATTTAGTTTAATTTAAGGAGAGATTTGAAATGGGAATGACTATAACAGAGAAGATATTAGCTGCGCATGCTGTAAAGAAACAAGGGGCAATATCTCAAGTTTTACCCGGAGAACTTATTGAGGCGGATCTTGATTTTATTTTGGGTAATGATATTACCGCCCCGATTGCAATCTCTGAGTTTAAAGCTATAGAAAAAGAAAAAGGCAGGGAATTGGAAGTTTTTGATAAAGAGAGAGTTGCTTTAGTGCCTGACCATTTTACCCCAAACAAGGATGTGAAATCAGCAGAGCAGTGTAAAATGCTTAGAGATTTTTCAAGAAAGAAGAACATTAAATATTACTTTGAGATAGGCAAAATGGGAGTAGAACATGCGTTGCTTCCTGAGCAGGGACTTGTTCTACCAGGTGATTGTATTATCGGCGCAGATTCGCATACATGCACTTACGGAGCTTTGGGCGCATTTTCAACAGGCGTTGGAAGCACTGATCTTGCAGCTGCAATGATAAGAGGTAAAGCATGGTTTAAAATTCCCGAAAGCATAAAGTTTGTCTACAAAGGAAAACTTAATAAGTGGGTGTGCGGCAAGGATCTTATCCTATATACAATAGGAGATATCGGAGTAGATGGAGCGCTTTATAAATCAATGGAATTCTGCGGAGATGTTATATCGGGATTAGCTATATCCGATAGACTAACTATG
The DNA here is from genome assembly GCA_030611945.1 of bacterium. Taxonomy (GTDB): domain Bacteria; phylum JAHJDO01; class JAHJDO01; order JAHJDO01; family JAHJDO01; genus JAHJDO01. The sequence continues at coordinate 30,583 of JAUWOV010000005.1, forward strand.
TGCAACATGGCAATAGAAGCTGGAGGGAAGAATGGCATTATTGAGCCTGATGAAAAGACACTAAATTATGTTAAAAATATTGCGAAAAGGGATTATAAGATATATAAGAGTGATCCTGATGCACAATACGCCGATATCAGAGAATATGATGTATCAAAAATAAAACCGCAAGTAGCGTTCCCTCATCTGCCGTCAAACACAAAACCTGCAGCAGATGCTGATAATATACAGATAGATCAGGTGGTTATAGGTTCGTGTACAAATGGAAGGCTGCAGGACTTGGAAATTGCGGCAGGGATACTGAAGGGACATAAGATACATCCGTATGTAAGGCTTATAATTCTTCCGGCAACTCAAAAGATATACGCTGCTGCTATGAAAAAAGGGCTGTTTGATATATTTTTGGAAAGCGGCGGGATTATAAGCACTCCTACATGCGGACCATGTCTTGGCGGACATATGGGTGTGCTTGCCGAAGGAGAAAGATGTGTAAGCACAACAAACCGTAATTTTGTCGGAAGAATGGGACATGTCAAGAGCGAGGTATATCTTGCAAGTCCCGCTGTTGCGGCTGCATCGGCAATTAAGGGGAGAATAACAGATCCGGAGGAGATAAAAATAAAATGAAATTTAAAGGAAAGACTTGGAAATATGGAGACAATGTAAATACAGATGAGATCATTCCTGCAAGATACCTTAATACTTCCGACCCAAAAGAACTGGCAGAACACTGCATGGAGGATATAGACGCTTCTTTTGCTAAGGGTATTGAAAAAGACGATATCATTGTTGCTCAGGAGAATTTTGGCTGTGGTTCATCAAGAGAACATGCCCCGATATCTATAAAGGAAGCAGGAGTTTCCTGTATTATAGCAAATTCGTTCGCAAGGATATTCTATCGCAACTCAATAAATATCGGACTGCCGATCCTTGAATGTAAGGAAGCAGTCAAGGATGTAGATAAGGGAGACATTCTGGAAGTTGACTTATCGGCAGGTACTGTACTCAATCTTACAAAGAACAAGTTTTACAAATCCAGCCCGTTTCCAGAATTCATTCAGGAACTAATATCTGCAGGCGGTTTGATGAAGTGGGTTAGTAAAACCCTTCCCCCAGTCAAGGGGGAATGAGGGGGTTAATGGCTAAAATAATTTTTATTACAGGCGGGGCAAGGAGCGGTAAGAGTTCTTTTGCAGAGAAATTAGCATCAGCGTTTGGAGAGAAGGTTATCTTTTTTGCAACTGCAGAAGCGCTGGACAAGGAAATGGAAGAGAGGATCAAGAAGCATAAATCAAATAGAAGCAGCGCATGGAAGACAATTGAAGAGCCAATAAACATTAATGTTTTAAACAAGTTCAGAAACTTTGAAGGCGCTGTTATTCTGGATTGTATCACGTTGTGGCTGTCTAATATGATACATAAATTCGGCATTGAAAAGTTAGAAAGCCGTATTCTTGGGGATATTCGGACGCTATTAAAAACAGTAAAAACTTCCAAATTTACGCTTGTTGTTGTGAGTAATGAGTTGGGAATGGGCATAGTCCCTGAAAATAGGTTGGTACGTGAATTCAGAGATATTGCAGGAAGATGCAATCAGCTCATTGCGCGCATGGCAGATGAAGTGTATCTTATGGTTTCAGGGATAGCACTTAAGATAGAAGGATAAGCTTTGAATATTCTTCATATAAATACAGAATGCGGCTGGAGGGGTGGGGAAGTTCAGATGATGTATCTTATGGATGGTTTGAGGAGAAAAAACTACAATAATGTTGTATCCGCTCAGCCAAATAGCGTGCTGGTAGGAAGAGCTATTAGCAATAATCTCAGGGTGTGTCCTGTGGTAATGCGTGGGGAATTGGATTTCAGGGCTATAGGAAATATCTGCAGAATAATAACCGATGAACGTATAGATATTGTTCATGCTCATACCTCTCATGCGCACACAATTGGAGCAGTTGCAGCAAAGATAAAGAAGATTCCTTTTGTTGTCACGCGCAGGGTTGATTTTGAGGTTGCATGTAATGTTTTTTCAAATATAAAATATAATTATCTCGGGGACAAGATAATTGCAATATCCAGTGCCATTAAAAACATATTGATAGAGGCAGGTGTTTCTCAGGACAAAATAGATGTTGTTTACAGCGGAATTGATACAAAAAAATTCGACAATCTGAGTGATACTCAGTACTTATACGAAGAGTTTAATTTATCAAAATGCACACCAATTATTGGCACAATAGCGCATCTGACGGATCACAAGGGGCATAAATATTTGCTTAGCGCTGTTCCAGATGTGTTAAAAACATTCCCAAATGCGCTTTTTCTCATTATTGGCAAAGGGGAACTGGAAAAAGTTTTAAAAAAACAAGTTAATAAATTAGATATTACAGGAAATGTGATGTTTGCCGGGTTTCGCAGGGATATTGGCGAATTATTATCAATAATGGACCTTTTTGTTCTCACTTCTCATCTTGAAGGATTATGCACTTCTCTTATGGATGCCATGCTAATGAAGCTGCCGGTTGTTGCAACAACAGCTGGCGGAATACCGGAAGTTGTTGTAGACAAAGAAACAGGTATTCTTGTTCCACCAAAGACACCAAAGGCACTGGCAGATGCTATTATACAGTTACTATCCAATAAGGAAGAGGCAAGGAAAATGGGGGAGAGGGGACTGGAGCGAGTAAAAACAATGTTTAACGTATCCAGAATGGTTGAAGGAACAGAAATAGTTTATACGAGCTTATGAATATTTGCTGTTTACAAATGAGATACTGTCTTACAAATAGATCTACCTCGTAAATTACCTATACATCTTTGGTCGGGGCGAGAGGATTTGAACCTCCGGCCTCCTGCTCCCAAGGCAGGCGCGCTAAACCAAGCTGCGCTACGCCCCGCATGCATTGATAAAAAAATGTATGCTATCAAAGATAACAACATAGGTCAATAAAAATCTGGTTGTTTTTGAGGAGCAAAAATGGTATTTTGTTTTTGAGTCCACAAAGGGAGATAGCTAATGTTTGAAACACTAAAAAATGATATACAGGCTGTGTTTGACAGGGACCCTGCGGCAAGGAATATATTGGAGGTTTTAACGTACGCAGGACTTCACGCAATTGTGTGGTACAGATCTGCTCATTATCTTTATAAAAATGATGTGCCATTCTTCCCAAGGCTTATATCACAAATAGCGCGCTTTTTTACAGGAATTGAGATTCATCCCGGCGCAGAGATCAACAGAGGATTCTTTATTGATCACGGTATGGGAGTTGTAATTGGAGAGACAACAGTTATTGGGGACAATGTAACCATATTTCAAGGCGTTACACTTGGAGGCACAGGCAAGGAAAGGGGGAAGAGACACCCCACACTTGGAAATGACGTTGTTGTCGGCGCAGGAGCAAAGATTTTGGGAAATATTACAATCGGCAATAATGTAATGGTTGGCGCTAATGCTGTAGTACTAAAGGATGTACCTTCGGACTGCACGGTTGTTGGTATTCCCGGGAGGATAACACGAAAAAAAGGTGAAAAAGTTTCTGGTATAAGTCTTGATCACACAAACTTGCCGGATCCGATTGCAGAAAAAATTAAACATCTGGAGAAGATGATAAATGAAACATCCTCTCACATAAAGAACTGGGTAAAAGTAAAAAGTAAAAAGGATGATTAGGGTCTATAATACACTTACAGGCAAAAAAGAGGAGTTTCTATCCCTAGTTTCGGGCAAGGTCAGGATGTATAATTGTGGTCCTACAGTCTATGACTATTTTCATGTTGGAAATGCAAGGAATTTTATTGTATTTGACGTAATAAGGAGATATCTCAAACATAAGGGGTATAAAGTTACATTTGTTCAGAATATTACAGACATTGACGATAAGATTATAAACAGGGCAAATAAAGAGAAGGTCTCTGCTGAGAGTATAGCTAATAAGTATACGGACGCTTTTTTTGGGGATTTAGAAATTCTCGGCATTGTAAAGCCTGATATATGCCCAAAGGCAACTGAACATGTTTCGGATATTATTTCTTTGATTAAAAGACTTATGGATGCAGGTTTTGCCTATCAAGTTGATGGAGATGTGTTTTTTGAAGTAGGCAAATTTTCTGATTATGGCAAATTATCAAAACGTTTGTTTGACGAGGTAAAGCAGTGCGCAAGAGTGAAGATAGACGAGCGCAAGAAGTCTCCTCGCGATTTTGCTCTGTGGAAAAGCGCTAAACCTGATGAACCAAGCTGGGACAGTCCATGGGGCATGGGCAGACCGGGATGGCATATTGAATGTTCTGCTATGAGCATGAAATATCTTGGAGAAACGTTTGATATACATTCCGGAGGGCAGGATCTGATCTTTCCTCATCATGAAAACGAAATAGCTCAAAGCGAAGCGGCAACAGACAAGCCATTTGTTAAGTACTGGTTTCACAATGGATTTTTAAATATTGATGGTGAAAAGATGTCTAAATCTCTGGGTAACTTCTTTTTAGTGAGAGACATACTTAAAAAGTTTAGCCCTCAAGTTGTGCGGTATTTTATGATATCTGCTCATTACCGTAGCTCGCTTGATTTTAGCGACAAAAGTCTCGCTGAATCAGGGAAAGCTTTTGAGAGAATAGAAAATTGTTTTGACAACATCAGTGAAAATGTAAAAGATTTAGATGCGTCTCAAAAAAATATACATACAGAATGGACGAACAAGTTTGAGGAAGCTATGGACGATGATTTTAATACAGCATCTGCTCTGGGAGTTGTGTTTGATCTAATAACAGAAATTAATAGCTTGATACAGGCACAGAGGCACAGAGGCACAGAGGCACAAATAAAAGAATACATTTCCGATCTGAAAACATTTTGTTCTATACTCGGGATTCTGCCAAGTATAGAGGATAAGGAATTGGATAAAGATTTACTGGATTTAATTGAAGAACGAACAAAAGCTCGCACTAAGAAGAATTGGCAGGAAGCAGACAGAATCCGGAGTCTGCTGGAAGAGAGAGGCGTTGTTCTCAAAGACAATCCGGACGGAACAACCAATTGGAAGAGAAAAGGCTAAACGCCAAATTGCAATTTCGCCTTTTGCACTTTGATTTTTGAGTTTTTGTATGATTATTAAAAAAGACAAAGACCTGATACTTGGATATTTAGAGGATGCTTCCAATTTAGAAGGAGGTAATGTGGATATTCTTTATGTTCCGGAAACTGAAGAGGAAGTGAAAGAGGCTGTTTGTGAATGCGTTAGTAAAAATATTCCTTTAACTGTTTCTGCAGGAGGAACAGGAACAGTCGGCAGTAGAATCGCGCGCGATGGCGCTATTCTTTCAGTAGAAAGACTGAATAAAATTCTATCAATAGATAAAGAAAATAAAAGAGCTGTTTTGCAGTCAGGGGTGATTATTAGTGATTTTTTGGAAGCATTGGCTAAACAGAACTTGTTTTATCCGCCATTTCCAACAGAAAGAACAGCTTTTATCGGAGGTAATATAGCAACGAATGCTTCCGGAGAATACAGCTATTACTTTGGTTCAACGCGCAATTATGTAAGAAGGATTAAAGTCCTGCTTTCTACAGGAAAGTTTCTGGAGATAGAAAGAGGCAAGATTTTTGCAGATAAGGATGGAATTATTAAAATAGGTGAATTAAGCGTCAAGATTCCCTCTTATACCAGTCCTCAAGTCAAGAATGCCGCAGGTTATTTTTCAAAGCCGCAAATGGATTTAATTGACTTATTCATTGGTTCAGAGGGCACATTAGGAGTGATTACAGAAACAGAGGTTGAAATAATTGATGATCTGCAGTCTCGGTTCATAATGGTTATTTTCCTGCCTGATGAGCAAAGGCTTTTAGAATTTGTTTCTGAGATTAAGAACAATCCGGACCTGAAACCTGTTTCCTTAGAATATTTTGATAAAAACAGTCTGAATTTTTTAAGAAGCGATTTCCACAGCATACCAGATAGTTCCGAAGCAGCTGTCTATATAGAGGAGGAAGAAGGAGAGAATACTCTTGGTGTATGGTTAAATCTTCTGGATAAATATGAAGTTATTGATACATGGATAAGCCAGGATAAAAAGAGATATCAGGAGCTTATAAATTTTCGGCATAAGCTTCCGGAGAAAGTAAGGGATTACTTCAAAGAGATTAAATCACATAAGATCGCTCTTGATATTGCTGTGCCTGACGAATCATTTGAGAAGCTTTTCTATTTTTACAAACATGCTTTAGATAATGAGAAGATTAAATTTGTTCTCTATGGACATATTGGAGAAAACCATCTGCATCTTAATTTTTTCCCAAAGAATGAGAAAGAGAAAACGATAGTTAATGACATATGTAGCAAAGCTGTCCGGAAAGCAGTAAAAATGGGAGGAACAGTATCTGCGGAACACGGCATAGGGAAGATAAAGCATAAATACTTAGAAGTAATGTATGGCAGAGAAGGAGTCTCAGAAATGGCAAGAGTTAAGAAAACATTTGACTCGCATTGTATTTTAGGATTAGATAATATCTTTTCAAGGGAATTAGTTCTTTATTAACATCTGCCTGGATCTGTTTCCAGAGTTTACTTTTGCATAAAATATTTTACATTACCCGCCAGCGCAAACATTTGACAGAGTTTTTGAAAGGATGTATATTAAGAATGGAAATCATTATCAATAAGAGGTGGTATTATGCCAATTCGAAATGGTCTTAGGCCAATGTGGTGGCATGGAAGATTCAGAGGTTGCGGTTATAGGATAACTGCGCCAAGAGAAGCCATACTGGATGTACTCTCCAAATCAGATAAACATTTGAGCGCAGAAGAGATATACATAAAAGTACATACTTATTATCCTGCCGTAGGATTAACAACTATTTATCGCACTCTGGACATTTTGTCTAATATGGGCTTAATATTTAAGTTTGACTTCGGAGATAGTAGGGCAAGGTATGAATTGTCAGAAGGACCTAAGGGGAAAAAGCATCACCATCATTTAATATGTACAAATTGCAATAGAATTATTGATTATGCAGACTTTATAGATGAAGAGATAAAACTTCTTGAGCAAACCGAAAAAGAACTTTTAAAGAGATACAATTTTAAATCAACAAATCATCTTATTCGGTTTTACGGTTTATGTGAAAAATGTCAAAAAAATGAGTTGAATTGATATGAATCCATTAGTAATTAAAAAACACCCTGATAAAATTCTCAGAGAAAAATGCGCTCAGGTAGAAAAGATTACAAATAAAGAGAAAAAACTTTTTGACAAGATGTTTTTTACAATGAAATATTTCCATGGCATAGGATTAGCTGCGCCTCAAATTGGTATATCCAAAAGATTAATTGTCGCCTGCGTTGAGGAAAGAACTATAAAATTAGCTAACCCCGAGATTATTGATATAAGTGGGGCGGATAATATGGTGGAGGGTTGTTTAAGCATTCCAGATATTACAGTTGATATAAAAAGGCCTTTTGAGGTTGTTGTAAAAGGTTTAAATGAGAAGGGAGAAAATGCAGAAATAAAGGTTAAAGGACTTTTAGCAAGGGTCTTGCAGCATGAAATAGACCATTTAAAAGGCAGATTAATTATTGATTACAGAGGTGAATAGATGCATGTAGCGGAAAACTATCAAAGAATCAGAGAAGAAGTTCCGGACAACGTAACTATAGTTTTAGCAGGCAAGACAAGAACTCCTGAAGAGATTCGGGAAGTTATAGAGGCTGGCGCTACGGACATTGGAGAGAATTATGTGCAGGAAGCAGAGAAAATGTATGATTCTTTAGGTGAAGAAACGAAAAAAGTTAGATGGCACATGATAGGTCATTTACAAAAAAACAAGATTAACAAGGCGCTTAGAATTTTTGATGTTATGCAAACAGTTGATTCTTTAGAAAAAGCAATAGATATTAATAAAAGAGCGAAGGAAACGGGAAGGACGGTTTCCGTGTATATAGAAATAAATATCGGCAGTGAAATGACAAAAGCAGGTATAAAGCCTGAATATGAAGTTGTTGAGAATTTAGTTAGAGAAATTTCAGAACTTGAATATTTAAATTTAGAGGGGCTGATGACAATGGGACCTCGGTTTGGAGATCCGAAGGATTCAAGACCTTATTTTAGAGAAACGAAAGATATCTTTGAAAGAATAAAAGCGCTTAATCTGTCAAGAGTTAAGATGGAGACATTATCCATGGGAATGTCAAATTCTTACAAGTTCGCAATTGAAGAAGGAAGCAATATGGTTAGATTAGGGACAGTTGTCTTTGGAGAGAGAAATTTTAAAAACCCTTGACATAATATTTCTAATTGTATATATTGTAATTGAAAATGGAAATCATTTTCAATAAGAACAAGGGGAGGTGATTAAAATGCCAGGTGGAGACGGAACAGGTCCAGGAGGAATGGGACCAATGACAGGCAGAGCAGCAGGTTACTGCGCTGGTTATTCAGTTCCTGGTTATGCAAATCCAATTCAAGGCAGAGGTCGCGGTTTTGGTAGAGGCCGCGGTTTCGGCAGAGGTTTTGGTTTTGCTAGAGGTGCCTATGGCGCTCCTTATGCTTCTCCTTATTATCCAGTTGCCTATGGTGGTGGTTATCCTTATGCTCAGAATGTGACTACTCAAGAGGAAACAGATATGTTGAAAGAGCAGTCTAAAGCCATAACTGAAGAACTGGAGGCAGTCAACAAACGGATCAGTGAGTTGAAATCAGTAGCTAAGGAGAGTAAATAGCTGATTGGAGAAAGTAAGTGGGGATAGATATACTATCAATGTCTATCCCTGCTTGTTTCAAATTAAGAAAGGATATATGAGAACCTATTTAGATTGTATACCATGCTTTTTTAGACAAGCTCTTGATATGACAAGAATCACAGGTGTGGACGAAGCTACACAAAAGAAAGTATTAAATGAGGTTTCTAAATTAATTCCTAACTTTCCATTGGACGCAAGTCCGCCAAAAATGGGGAGAGAAATATATCGGATTGTAAAGAGAATAACAGACATAAATGACCCATTTAAAAAGATTAAACAAAAAAGCAATAAACTTGTTTTAGATATTTATCCAAGGCTGAAGAAAGAAATTAGAAGTTCAGATGATAGTTTTTTAACAGCGACTGAATTAGCCATTGCCGGTAATGTAATAGACTATGGGGTTAAAAACTCTCTGGATATTGATAGAGAGATAGAAAAAATTCTTGCCAAAGATTTTGCCGGATCTGGAAACGGTTCTAATCACAACTTTGATTATCAGGAATTTAGAGATACATTGAATAATGCCGGATCTGTTCTCTATCTAGGGGATAATACTGGAGAGATTGTTTTTGATAAACTTCTGATTGAAGAATTGAACAATATGTTCCCGAATATAAAGATTACCTATGTAGTAAGAGATAAACCGGTTATTAATGATGCTTTGATGGAGGACGCTATAAATTGCGGTTTGGATAAAATAGTAAATGTAATATCAAGCGGATGCGATGCTCCAGGTACTATTCTGGATATTTGTTCAAAGGAATTTCTTAACCTTTATAAAAATGCAGAAATGGTTATTAGTAAGGGGCAGGGGAATTTTGAGACATTGGCAGATGAAAGCAGACCGATATTTTTTCTATTCAAAGTAAAATGTCCGGTAATTGCAAACCATACCGGTTTTAATCTTGGTGATATAGTTCTTAAAAGGATGTAGAGGATAGATAATTATGAGAGAAAAAACAACTCAGGAAATACAGCAGGAGAAAAGATTAAATGACAATATGAACAAGATAAAGCATAAGTTAATTGTTATTAGTGGAAAAGGTGGAGTTGGGAAAACCACAGTAGCAGTGAACCTTGCTTACGGATTAGCGATGAATAAGCATAAGGTTGGAATATTGGATGTGGATATTCATGGTCCGAATATCGCTAAGATGCTGGGTGTTGAGGGATCAAAATTAGTTGGCTCTCAATCAGGAGAGATAGAGCCAATAGAAGTTTTACCCAATCTTAAGGCAGTGAGTATAGCATTTATGATTGACAGTCCTGATAAGCCTATTATTTGGCGTGGACCGCTTAAAATGATCACAATTAAACAATTCCTGAGCGATGTGAGCTGGGGTGAACTTGATTACCTCATAATAGATTCTCCTCCAGGAACAGGGGACGAACCTTTAAGTGTTTGTCAGCTCATACCTGATATAGACGGCGCCGTAATTGTTACTACACCGCAGGATGTAGCAATTTTAGATTCAAGAAAGAGTGTTTTATTTGCGCAGACATTAAAGATGAAGGTTATTGGAATAATTGAGAATATGAGCGGTTTTGTTTGTCCGTATTGCAAGAAAAAGATAGATTTGTTTAAATCAGGTGGAGGAGAGAAGTCTGCAAAAGAGCTAAAAGTACCATTTCTGGGAAGAATTCCTATAGAGCCGGAAATAGCAGCGTCAGGAGATTCAGGTAACCCGTTTATCAATTCTACAAAGGATACGGAAACTAATAGGGTTATGGAAAGAATAATAAAGAAGGTTGTTGATTTTCTAAACTACAAAGACTAATAATGAGTTATTAAAGTATCCCAAAATACACTATCGGGAACAAATCTTACAGTATTTAGCAAAAATTGATAAATTGCTTAAAAAAGGGGAAATATGAAGAAAATTAGAAGAAACGTTTTTGCCAACTCCAGATTCAAGAGGCTTAGCCTGATCTTTGTTTTGGCGCTTTGTCTTTTGATTGGGTTGGTTTATGTGGGGATGCAGAGATCTAAGAAGGAAA
>JAUWOV010000038.1 GCA_030611945.1 bacterium
GTTTGCGTCTATTCCTAAAAAAGATGTAGAAAACATAATTAAAAAAATAAAAGTGTTAAAAGCTAACCCTTTGCCTGTTGGCGTGAAAAAAATTAAAAAAGGAGCAGTATCTTATTTTCGCTTGCGATGCGGAAACTTTCGCATTGGATATCTGTTGAATTTTTCTGAGAAAGTTTTGAGAATAGTCTATATACGCAAACGGAATGAAAGCACCTACTCAAATCTTTAAGCATTCGGATTTCCTAATTAAGCAGGAGAATGGCAGAAAAGGGGAGGTTTGTTTCTATGAATAATATTTTTGACCATTATTGCAAGAAATATGATGCATGGTATGAAAAGAACAAGTTTGCCTATTTATCAGAGCTTGAAGCCATAAAACAAGTTTTGCCTAAAAAGGGCAAAGGGTTAGAAATTGGTGTTGGTACAGGAAGATTCGCCCAGGCATTAGGTATCAAATTTGGCATTGATCCGTCCATTGGAATGCTTAAAATCGCAAAAGAAAGAGGCGTAAACGTAAGATTAAGTGACAGTGAGCGGCTTCCATTTAAAAATGATACTTTTGACTATGTAGCAATTATTATTACCATATGCTTTGTTAATGATTCTCAGAAAGTTATAGAAGAATCTTGCAGGGTTTTAAAGAATGGCGGAAAGATTATAATTGGCATAGTTGATAAAGATGGTTTTCTTGGTAAATTCTATCAGAAGAAGAAAAGTGTATTCTACGGAAAAGCAAAATTTTTCAGTACTGCTGAATTGACAAATCTAATTAAGGATGCGGGATTTAACGAATTTCGTTATTATCAGACGTTATTTGAACTTTCCGATAAAATAAAATCAATTGAAAAGCCTCAAAAAGGTTTTGGTAAAGGCAGTTTTGTGGTAATATCAGCGGCAAAAGAGTAGAAAGGATTAAATAATGTCTTATATTTTTGGACCTGTGCCATCAAGAAGATTAGGATTTTCTCTTGGAGTAGATCTGGTTCCTTTTAAGGTATGCAGTCTTGATTGTGTTTATTGCCAGCTTGGGAAAACAACACGCAAGACAGTTGCAAGAAAGGAATACGTTCCTTCTGCAAAAATCTTGTCTGAATTAAAGAAAGTATTAACTGGTTCAAAAATCATTGATTATATTACTTTGTCAGGTAGTGGAGAGCCTACTCTCAATTCAATGACAGGCGAAATCATAAGAGAAATAAAAAAGATGACTCTTATCCCTGTAGCAGTTCTTACCAACGCTACACTGCTAACTAATGATATCTTGAGAAAAGAACTGTTGCCTGCGGATTTAGTGGTGCCTTCTCTTGACGGAGCTACACAAGATGCATTTGAAAGAGTAAACAGACCGTGCGCATCTTTGAAAATAGGAGAAATAATAAAAGGAATAATTGACTTTAAGAAAATATATAAAGGTAAAATGTGGCTTGAGATAATGCTTGTTAAGGACATAAATGAGAGCGAAGATGAATTAAATGCTTTAAAGTCCGCAGTAGAGCGGATCAAGCCTGATAAAATTCAATTAAATACTCCTGTTCGTCCCCCGTGTGAACTATGGGTAAAAACATTAAGCGCTTCAAAACTTATCAAAATAAAAAAGTTTTTTGGAAACAAGTGTGAAATTATCGCTGATTTTAACAGAAAGGGACATAAAGCATATTTAAAAGATGTGGAAGAAGAAATCCTTACTCTGCTCAGCCGTCGTCCTGTAACATGTAAAGATGTGTCTTCTTCTTTGGGATTGCATATTAACGAGGTTATAAAATATGTAGATGAGCTGGAGAGACAAAAGAAAATAAGTCTGAAAATCTATCAGGGAAAGAGATATTTCCAAAAATGAAGCTGGTAATAAAGGGATTTATTCAAACATCGCTTCTTGACTGGGACGGGAAAATCGTCTCTACTCTTTACACGCCGCATTGCAACTTTCGATGTCCTTACTGTCAAAACGCAGGACTTATTATCAATCCCGAAAAATTAGAAACCATTCCTTTTGAAGCAATTAAGGATTATTTGCGCAGAAACAATAAGTGGATTGACGGAATATGTTTAACAGGCGGCGAACCGTGTATGAATGAAGATTTACCGGAATTTGTTCAAAAAATACGAGAACTTGATATAATGGTGAAACTTGACACTAATGGAGGATTTCCCGATATGCTCGCAGAAGTAATTAAGAATAAATTGGTTAATTATATAGCTATGGATGTAAAAGCACCTCTGGATTTCAAGTCATATTTTAAATCTACCGGTATTAAGAGTCCATTGATTCTTGAGAATGTCAAGGATAGTATTAGATTAATAATGGAATCTGATATTGATTATGAGTTCAGGACTACTGTAGTGCCGACTTTGCATGATGAAGAGGACATATTAAGAATAGCTAAATTTATCAAAAGAGCGAAAAAATATGCTATGCAGAACTTTTCAGCTCAAGGGGAGATACTGGATCCAAAATTTGAAAAGATTAAACCTTATCCAATAGAAAAACTAAATAAGATCCAGAAACTGGTTTCTCCTTACGTAGGGGAGTGCGTGGTTAGGGGCGGATAAAAAAACTATAAAAACAAAAGGAGAAAGACAATGGCAAAATTACCGGAAGCGGTCAGGAAGGCAATTGATAAGCAGGATGTTTTTCCAATTGCTACATGCAGTTCTGAAGGAGTTTCAAATGTTGTTTATGTTACATACTTGAAAGTAATAGATGATGAAACTGTGTTAATAGCAGACAATTACTTTGATAAAACACGCAGTAATATTTTGAGCAATCCGAAGGTGGCTTTTGTTGTTAGAGATAAGGGAAAGGGTTCATTTCAAGTAAAGGGAAGTGTTGAGCGATTGACGGATGGTCCAATGTTTGAGGAAATGCAAAAGTGGGTTCGTGATGATTTGCCAAGGGTTGCAGCTGTTGTTTTGCATGTGGAAGAAGTGTATAATGGAGCCAAACAGTTTGTATAGAGCCAAAAATTAATAATAAAATAAAAAGAAAGGTTAACGATGAAAAATTATGATGTAGTTGTTATCGGTGGCAGCGCGGCAGGAATTCCTGCCGCTATTACGGCAAAGCGGCATTATCCGGACAAAAGCGTATTGCTTATACGTAAGGAGAATCAAGTATTAATACCATGCGGCATTCCATATATTTTTGGGACAGTCGGCACTCCTGAAAAAAATCTCATACCTGATAAGGTGCTTGAGAAGAATGGAATTAAGTTGCTTATTGACCCAGTTGTACATATAAACAATAAGAATTGTGTTGTTGAAACAAAAGCAGGTGAACAGGTGCATTATGAAAAACTTGTTCTTGCTACCGGTTCTGAGCCGATGATCCCTCCAATACCCGGTATTGACAAAGGAAATATTTTTTCTATGAAAAAGGATGTTAAATATCTAAATGATATGATTCATGCAATGGAGCATGCTTCTAATATGGTAATAGTTGGATGCGGTTTTATTGGTGTGGAACTTGCAGAGGAATGCAAAAAAAGAAGTAAAAATCTAAATATTACTATAGTTGAGATGATGCATCATTGTTTGCAGCTGGTATATGATAAGGACTTTTGTTTAAAAGCTGAAGAAACGCTTATTGCCCAGGGTATTAACCTTATGGTAAATGAAAAAGTAGAGTCTTTTACAGGCAATGATAAGGTAGAAGGAATTAAGTTGAAAAGCGGAGAAGAAATTAAGGCGGATATGGTAATACTTGGTATTGGCGCCGTTTCTAATATTGGATTGGCGCAGGAAATCGGATTGGAAATAGGACCAACAAGAAGTATCATGGTAAACCGCTATATGCAGACAAGCGATCCAAATATTTTTGCGTGCGGTGACTGCACGGAAAAGGTTTCCTTCTTTGATGGAAAATCCTCCACTCTCAAGCTGGCATCCATAGCTACAATGGAAGCGCGTATAGCAGGAGCCAATTTGTTTGCGTCCAGCCGCTTGAATATGGGTGTTATAGGTGTGTTCTCTACAACTTTAGGCGACTCTGCATTCGCGGCTGCCGGTTTGACAGAAGGACAGGCTCAGAAGCAGGGGTATAATATCATTGTGGGAGAGAGCGAAGCAATAAACCGTCATCCTGGCGGTATGCCAGGCGCAGAGAATTTGAAGGTAAAGCTAGTTTTTGAAGCAGGCACGCAAATTATTTTAGGCGGGCAAATATGCGGAGCTAAGAGCGGTGGAGAACTTATCAATGCTATTAGCGCCTTTGTGCATCAGCGAATGACTGCTAATGATATAGCCACGTTTCAGCTGGGAACTCATCCGGCTCTTACAGCGTCTCCAATTGCTTATCAGCTAGTGAATGCAGCGGAGATTGCAATTAAACAATTGAAAATGAAAAGGGGGTAATTAAGATGCGTATAGCGATCTCAACAGACGGAGATTCTGTTTCAGCTCATTTTGGAAGATGTCCTTCTTATACGATCGTAGATATTGAAGATGGAAAGGTAGGGAAAAAAGAGGCTGTTGACAATCCGGGGCATATGCCCGGCGCTATACCTCAGTTTCTGCATGAAAAAGGAGTTGAGTGTATTATAGCAGGAGGAATGGGAGCAAGAGCTGTGGGCTTTTTTGATGAATTTGGTATTAAACCAATTGTAGGTGTGCAAGGAAGAATAGATGAAATCATTGAGAAACTGATCAAAGGCGAGCTTAAGGGAGGAGAAAGCTTGTGCAAGCCTAGTGCTGGCAAAGGATATGGTATAGACAAGACTCTATGTGATCATCCAGATGAAACAAATAAATGTAACCAATAAAGGGGATGTAACTATGAAAATTTGTATAACTTCACAGGGAGATAATTTGGACTCGCAGGTTGACCCAAGGTTCGGAAGATGTCAGTATTTTATTATTGCGGATACGGAAAATTCAGATTTTGAAGCAGTTCAGAATCAGAATCTATCCGGTATGGGCGGAGTTGGAATTCAGTCAGCTCAATTTATGGCAGAAAAAGAGGTGAAGACCGTTTTAACAGGTAATGTCGGTCCAAACGCTTTTCAAGGGTTACAAGCAGCAGGCGTAGAGATAATAACAGGCGTGTCAGGCAGTATCAAAGAAGCAATAGAAAAATATAACAAAGGCGAGCTCAAAGCAACTCAAGGGGCAAGTGTAAACTCAAAGTTCGGCATGGGTCAAAAATAAAAAGTGCAGGATTTAGTCAAAGACTTTTTGAAGCAAAAGAGTTTTGCAAAGACAACAATATTGAAGTTGTTTATAATCTTTGCTTAATGATGAATGCGATCTAAATCAGAAAAAAACTTGACAGGAAAACAGCAACTGTTGTAATATCCCAAATAGAAATTGTTTCTATTTGCTTTTGGGAAATTATGAATGAAATTTATCTGAATAAATTGCAGGAAAAAAATTTCAAGCTTACTCCTCGCCGCATAGCTATTATAGATTTCTTTTTAAGCAGGGAACGATATCTAAATCCTGAAATTATCTGGAAAGGATTGAAAAAGAAGTTTAAACATCTGGGCTTGCCAAGCATCTATAGAAATCTGGAGCTATTTTCAAAGTGCGGGATACTTACAAAAATTCAGATGCCTAATAGAAAGCTTTATTATGGATTATGCAAGGCAAAAGACAACAAACATCACCATCATATAGTATGTATAAAATGCGGCAAAGTTGGAGAATTTTTTGAGGAGAATTTGTTTGAAAAGAAAACGATCAATGGATTTAAGGTATTAAATCATTTTTTACAGGTAGAAGGCATATGTTCTACCTGCAGGATAAAAAGCTGATTTTTTTTAATTATTAAATAGAAATGATTTCTACTATTCAGAGGACATTAACAAATTAGGAGGCTGATACTTATGAGAAGATTAATGGTTCTTTTGGTTGTTACTGCTTTATTGATAAATGGTAAAACGATCAATGCTCAGTCTACTCAAGACAGCAAGAAAAAGATTGGAGTTGTCGTAACTATACTTCCTCTGGCTGATTTTGTAGAGAACATAGGGAAAGATAAAGTTGATGTGTCTGTTGTGATTCCTCCGGGCGGGAACCCACATACTTATGAACCAACTCCAAGTCAGTTAAAACAGGTAAGCCAAGCGCAAATGTATGTGAAGGTGGGCTCAGGGGTTGAATTTGAATTAGCCTGGATGGATAAACTTGCTTCTTTAAACAAGAATATGCTTATTTGCGATAGTTCAGAAGGTATTAGATTGATAGAGATGACAGAGCGCCATCATAAGAAAAATAAAGAACATCATAATGAAGATGGGTATCATCATGGCAAGGATCCACATATTTGGCTTTCTCCGGTTAATGCAAAGGTAATAGTTGCAAACATCAAAAATGCTCTCATTGAAATCGACCCAGGGAATAAAGAATTTTATACTCATAACGCACAAGAGTTTATCTTAAGACTGGATAATCTTAATAAAGAATTCGGAGATAATCTTTCTGCATTAAAAAACAGGACTTTTATTGTTTTTCATCCTGCATGGGGCTATTTTGCTTCTGATTATGGTTTAAAGCAAATACCGATTGAAGTTGAAGGCAAGGAACCTACTGTTAAAGAATTAATTAAACTAATAAAGAAAGCGAAAAAATGCAACATAAGAGTTGTTTTTGCTTCTCCTCAGTTTAGTAAAAAAAGCGCTGAAGTTATTGCCAAAGAAATTAACGGTAAAGTTGTATTTATGGATCCCTTAGCTAAAAACTATATAGAAAATTTACATAAGGTTGTAGACGCATTTACCCAAAGTTTAAAATGAATAGCGAAAAAGAAATTGTTAGTTTAAGAAATATTTATGTGGATTATGATGGTCAGACTGTCTTGGAAGATGTGAGTCTTTCTATAAAAGCAAATGACTTTTTGGGTATAATTGGACCGAATGGAGGGGGAAAGACTACGTTGCTTAAAGTAATCCTTGGCTTGATAAATCCAAAGGAGGGCGAAATCAAAATTTTTGGAAAAAATCCTGATAAGGTAAGGAGATTTGTAGGATATGTTCCGCAGACCCGTATTTTTGATCGGGAGTTTCCTATAAATGTTTGGGATGTTGTGTTGATGGGCAGACTTTCCAACACCAGCCTATTAAAATATTACAATGAGGAGGATAGGAATATTACCCATCAAGCTCTCAGGGCAGTAGAAATGTTTGATTTCAAATATAGACAAATAGGCAAACTTTCCGAAGGTCAGAGACAAAGGGTTTTTATTGCTAGAGCTCTTGTCTCTGAACCTAGACTTCTTCTTCTTGATGAACCGACAGCAAGTGTTGATACGCATATGCAGCAAGGAGTTTATGATTTGTTGAAAGGATTAAAGGATAAAATGGCAATTGTCTTAGTGTCGCATGATATTGGAGTAATTTCGAGTTTCGTAGATAAGATTGCTTGCCTTAACCGCAAGCTTTTTTACCATAACTCAAAAGAAATAACCAGAGAAGATCTGGAGACAGTCTATCAATGTCCCGTAGAGATGATAGCGCATGGTGTTCCTCACAGGGTAATGAAGGAGCATAAAGAAAAATGATAGAAGCATTGCAATATGAGTTTATAAGAAATGCTTTATTGTCTGCAATACTTGCCAGCATTGCCTGTGGGATTATCGGGACGTATGTTGTCGTAAAAAGAATAGTTTTTATAAGCGGCGGTATTGCTCATGCTGCATTTGGCGGTATTGGGTTGGGATATTTTTTGGGAATTAATCCAGTACTGGGAGTTATACCTTTTAGCATTGCTTCTGCGCTGGGTATAGGATTGGTAAGCAAAAAGAGTAAACTTCCTGAAGATACGACCATCGGGATTTTTTGGTCAATGGGAATGGCTCTAGGTGTTATCTTTATTGGGCTTACTCCAGGTTATGCCCCCGACCTTTTTAGCTACCTTTTTGGCAATATTTTAACTGTGCCCTCTTCTGATATAAGGTTAATGCTTATTCTAGATACCATCATTATTGTGGTAGTGAGTTTACTATATAAAGAATTTTTAGCTCTTTCTTTTGATGAAGAATTTGCAAAAACATCAGGGATCAAAGTTATGACCCTTTATTTAGTTCTTTTGAGCCTCGTTGCGATCACAGTAGCAATGCTTGTGAGGATTGTTGGTATTATTCTGGTAATTGCTTTATTAACAATTCCTGCTGCAATCGCAAAACAGTATACAGATAGTTTAAGAAAAATGATGTTTCTCTCCATTCTTTTAGGCGTTATGTTTACCCTGTGTGGCTTATGGTTTTCTTACTTTTTTGACATGGCATCCGGAGCAACAATCATCTTGTTTTCAGGGTGTGCTTTTGGGATTTCTTCAACATATAAAAGTATCACTAAACGCTTGCATAATGCACGCATGTAATATTTTTTATTTAATAAACAGAAACGGCTTCTATTTAGAACAAGAGATATGAAAATTATTATTAGGATGGGACGAATTTTAGGCATTGTATTGTTCGTGAGCGGTGTCGTTCTTTATCTTTTATTTGCCTCGTTTCATCCTTTGCTTCATAACCACCATGCAGATGGAAAACATCATCCAGATTGTCCTGCCTGCAACTTTTTACTTACAGCCGCTTTTTCTGATATACCTGAGATAGTTGTTTTTCCCGCTATTTCATATCACGCAGTCTTTGTAATGCTTCCTTACTATCATCAACCATACCAACAGTTATTTTATTATTCTCATTCCAATCGCGGACCTCCTGTAAATTTCGTTTAGCAATAAAATCCTATCATTTTAAGTTTCAAAAAAAGGTAGGCGTATCTTTTATATAAAATCTTTAAAATTTAAGGAGGATTGTATTATGCGAAAACTATTGGTTGTATTTTTAATGTTAACATTTCTTATACACGGAGTATTACTTTATGCTCAGGATATAGGCAAAACAGTGTTTAAATTAGGAGAAGTTGTTGTATCGGCAAAGGAAGGAAAAGAAGCGGGAAAATTAGAAGGCAAGAGCAAGATAAAGAGTGAAGTTCTTAAAACACATAAAATTGTGGATCTTGCGGAAATTCTTTCTGATGAAATGATAACAGCCAGTATGATCAGAAAAAGCGGCTATGGGAATGAAGTTGGCTTGAGGGGTTTTTCACAGTCAAACTTGAGGTTCTTTGTAGACGATACTATTGTTGAAGGAGCCTGCGGCAGTAGAAAAGACCCTTCTTTCTCGCATATCGGTTTGCTAGGCGTTGACCGCATAGAAGTGACAGAGGGCCCGTTTGATGTGACCAAAGCAGGCGCGCTTGGCGGGAGCGTCAATGTGGTTACGAAAAAACCGCAAGAGGGGTTTCATGGTGAACTGCTTGAAAAAATTGGAAGTCACGGCTATTGGAGTAATGGAGCCTACTTCACAGGCGGGAATAAACTAATTCAGGCATTGCTTGGCTACAATTACTCTCAGGCGGATCAATATAAAGACGGAGACGGTAATTCGCTAAACAGCTTTAATCATGGTTACAGCGAAGAAGGCAAAGGCATGAAGGAATTTAAAAAACATGATGCTTGGGGTAAATTGCAGTTCAGGATAACGGATGACCAAACACTTATTCTCTCACATACCTACGGATACGCTCATGATGTTATGGCGCCGCGGGCAGGAATGGATATAGAAACCGAAAGAACAAATTTAAGCAGCGCTGAATATATCTTTAATGACCTTGGAGATTACTCGGACAAATTAACGGTATCATTTTATCATAACAAGATAGAGCATAATCCTTACAATAAGTATAGAGACGCTTCAATTACAGATGGGTATGTTAAAGCTAACGATGTGGAGACAATTACTATTGGCGGGAAAATAGAGAATGAGCAGTCAACGGATTTTGCCGATTTTACCTATGGTTTTGATATATATCGCCGTAAATGGAATGGCTATATGTTTAATAAAGACACCGGCAAGACAATAAAATCCGATTTCTTTCCTGACACAAGTGCTCTTGGCTCAGGTCTTTACCTAAAAGCGGATAAAGATATTGATAAGTGGTCATTAGGCGCTGGTATTCGCGGCGACTATTTTGAAACAAAAGCCAATGATCTAAAAAACGGGAGTCTTAGATACAGCCAAAAACTGACAGATACCAACGGAAATACGAATATATTTCCCAGCGGATATGCTACGGCAAAATATCACATCAATGAGCAGTCTGATATTTTTGGCGGAATTGGACGCAGTGTCCGCACTCCTACGCTTGCTGAACGCTATCTTCAGGCTTCCAATGGTTTCTATGGCAATCCTGATTTAAAAGAAACAAAAAACACAGAAGCTGACCTTGGATATCAAACGAATATTGGGAGAGTTAACTTCAGAATAAAAGGGTTTTACAGCTGGCTGGAGGATTACATTTATCAGCAGGCTAAACCAAAAACATGGACAAATATAAACGCTCATATTTATGGCGGCGATGTGAGTACTCTTACAGATATTGGAAATGATTTTTCAATAGGCGCGGCAGTAGCTTATCAACAAGGCAGAAAGGATTCTTATCCGGACAATAACTCAGATAAAGATCTTGCGCAGATTCCACCATTAAAGACTAAACTCAGCATAAACTACGACAATTCTAAGTTCTTCGGGATATTGGAATGGATCTGTTCGGGAAATGCTAAGGACGTTGATGCTGATGCAGGAGAGCAGAAAATGAAGGGTTGGGATGTGTTTAATTTTAGAACAGGGTATAAGTATAAACAGGTAACATTTAATATTGGCGTAGATAACATATTTGATAAGAAATACGCTGTGGCTAACTCCTATGAGTGGGATGTTGTTGGAGGATCATCAGCAGCGCCGAATATAGTAAGTGAGCCCGGTAGATTTATTTACACAAGTCTTTGTTACGCATTTTAAAAAGCATTAACTTAAACTCACCCTGACCCTCTCTTGCCCTGAACCAGAGTTTCTCTCGGTTCGGGGCTTGACAGAGAGGGAAAAAGGTAGCAGAAGTATAAAAAATGGAGGTTATAATGTTTGAATTTTTTCTAAAAGGCGGATTTTTGATGTGGCCGATATTTCTATGTTCAGTAATATCAATTGCTCTTATCCTGGAACGTTTTTACTATTTGCACAAGGAGAAGATTGATATTTCTGAATTTTTCTCTCAAATAAAGGAACTTTTAATGAAGGGAAAAAGAGACAAGGCACTCACAGTTTGCCGGCAAAATGGAGGTTCATTTGGAAGAGTATTATCTGTGGGCATTCAAAATCATAGAAGAAATCTTCAGCATCAGGAAAAAGTTGTTTCCCGCATAGGTTCCAGCGAAGTGAGAAACTTAGAAAAACACTTAAGAGGTTTAGCTGTTATTGGCAATATCACTCCTCTTCTGGGTCTGCTTGGCACTGTTACAGGAATGATTAAGGCGTTTATAAAGATTCAGGAGTTGGGCGGCAGTGTAGATACTTCTGTTTTGGCAGGTGGAATTTGGGAGGCTCTTCTTACTACTGCTGCGGGGTTATCCGTGGCTATACCAACCATGGTCTTTTATCATTATTTTGAGGCGAGGGTGGATAACATAGCTGTGCAGATGAAAGACGCTGCTCAAGAGCTGCTTGAACTTTTCGGAGCTAAAGAGGATGAGCCTTATGGAATTTAAAAGACGAAAAAAGATTCATACGCAGCTGGACATTGCGCCATTAATAGATATTGTCTTTTTGCTTCTTATCTTTTTTATGCTCTCTTCTCACTTTATCACTCAATCAGGTATAAAGATTATCCTGCCAAAAGCGGTTACTGCAAAATTACATCAGGAAGAAGATATTGTTATATTTATCTCTGAACATAACAATCTGTATTTGAACAAAGAGCCTCTGACATTGGATGCTCTTCTGATTAAATTAAAGGCAAAAGTGAAACAAAGCGAAAAAAAGACAGTAATTATCAAAGCAGATGAAAGGATTAATTTGGGGCTGGCAGTGAAGGTTATGGATATTGCTAAACAGGCAGATGCAGAAGGATTAATAATCTCCGCTAAAATAGAGCAACAAGACATAGGAACACAAAAGCACGAATAAAATGATTGAAGACAAGATAATAAAAATAGCGCTTGTGGTTTCTCTTGCAGGACATTGTCTGTTTTTAGGTGTGCCTGGATTCAATTTATCTGCTCCTAAGACTCAAGAAAAAAAAGATATTACTATTGAAATAAAAATAGAAAGACCAGCTCTTTTGCCAAAGATAGATGTGATGGGAAAAGAGAAAAAAATAAAGAATGAAGTTATAGAAAATCCAGAACCTAAAGAGCAAACTAAAGAAGCAACTTTAAAGAAAGAGATCATAGAAAAACCAAAGCAAAAGCCGCCTCTGGAGTCTGTTAAGATAAACGATTCTCAAGATGAATCAATGCTCAGGTATCAGGATATGGTCAAGCAAAGGATTGAACAGGCAAGAAGATATCCATTATGGGCAAGGAGGCAGAAAATAGAGGGAGCGGTTTATCTTAGATTTGCAATTTTATCAAACGGGACATCTCAAGAAATCAGGATTTTACGTTCTTCTGGATTCAAAAGACTGGACAAGGAAGCAATTGCTATCATAAAAAGAGCGGAACCTTTTCCGCCAGTCCCAAAAGAAATATGCGCTTCTGAACTTCAAATGGAGATTGCCATTGTCTTCAATATCCATGATTAAAATTGTCTTTGACTACATAAATAATCGTGATAGAATTATTCTAAATTATGACTAAAGAAGAAATAACAGCTCTTATATCGTCTTTTGTTAATCTGATATTATCAGTTGCGAAATTTATATTGGCAGCTTATTCAGGCAGCATAGCTCTTCTTGCTCAAGCGTGGGCATCTATATTTGACATACTTTCATCATTTGTGCTTTTTGGCGCGCTTAGAATGGACAGGGCGGACGCTGCGGCAAGGAAGAATTCGGTTAACTCTCAGGAAAACTATAGAGATACGGGTTCTATTTTTAAGGATGAAAACTTATCTCAAAAGGAAAAGCCTTTAGCGCGCAGACGGCTCTTCATCTCAAGATTAGAAGAAAAAGTGGCTGTTGGAATTGGGCTTTCCCTTATTTTTATATCGTATAAAATATTTATGAAAATAATTCATCCTTCTTCTATTGTTATTAAAAACCCTATTCCTGCGGCTTTTGTTATGGCTTTGCTGGCATTGGGTTCTTATCTTTTATCTAAATTCGAGGTATACGTTGGAGAAAAAAGCAAATCACCCGGACTCATAGCAGACGGTTATCACTCTAAGGTTGATATGTTCGGCTCCATATTAGTTGTTGTTGCGCTTCTGAGCGAGCATCTCGGTTTTCACATTGACGGGATAGCAGCAGTGATAATTTGCGGAATTATATTTATTCATGCATTGCATGTGCTTACAACAGCTTTAAAAGCGTATATGAATCCACGGGAAAAAAGTTATTTAAAGGATGCTCAACAGCATGAGGACATATTGGTGATATTTATTAAAGAGAAACTGCCTTTATTAATGGATCGTTTGTATAGCGCATTATCCATGAAATTGTATCTGACCGGCAATTATAATCAAAATAAGAAGACATTAAACAAGGTCATAACAATTGTAATTTTAGTAATTGCTGCCGGCATATATTTTTCTTCGGGAATATATATGCTGAATCCGCATGAAAAAGCGATTGTGGAGCGTTTTGGAAAGCCCTTGAACATTACAAAACCTGTTCTGCCTGGTCTTCATTACGCTCTTCCTTTGCCTATTGACAGGATTAACAGAATAGACACTGAGAGAATAAGACGGATAAGCATTGGCTATAAGGCGGCTAAAGACTATCAGTTGATATTGTGGACAAACGTTCATTATAAAGAGGAATTGCCTTTTCTAACAGGAGAGAACAGTTTTCTGGATCTAAGTATGAATGTTCATTATAGAATTAAGGATATATATAATTTTTTATACAGGAATTCATCTCCTGATGTCCTGATGGAGGAGCTTACCAATACCATATTGACAAATGCTCTGTCAAAAAGAGAATTCTTTCCAACAATCACTGTTGATAGAGAAAAACTTGAATGGCAGATCCGTGAAACTCTCCAGATGAAACTTGACGAATTTAAAACTGGAATAGTGATAGTAGGAATACACTTCAGAGACATTCATCCTCCTACAGCCATTGCTGCAGCTTTTGAGGATGTTGTAAGCGCTCAGGAGGATTATGAAACATACATTCATAAAGCAAAAGGCTATGAAAATAAAGTAATTCCTCATGCCAGAGCTACAAAGGTTAAGATGAAGAACGAAGCCGCTGCTTACAGAAATAATGTGCTGGCAAAGAGCAAGGGAGAATCCGGAAGGTTTCTCAATCAGCAGGCTGCGCATAGAAAGCATCCTGATATTACGGAAACACGTCTTTATATAGAAGGAATGGAAGATGTTCTGCCTGATGTTCAGAAGTTTATCATATATCCCAAAGATGGAGAAAAGATTCCGGACATCTGGTTTTTTCAGGGCAATCAAGCGAACATTTCCACAATAATCAGAGAGGAGAAATAACAAATGAAAGCAGGAAACAAGTTTTTAATAATAATGCTTATAGTTATTGTAGGTCTATCGTTTTTGGTCTTCTACAAGGTTGATGAGAGAGAACATGTTGTCATTACTCAGTTTGGACATCCTGTTAAAACTATTACTGAGCCGGGTCTTTACTATAAATGGCCTGACCCTGTTCAGACAGTTAATAGGTTTGAAAAAAGGCTAATGCTTTATAAAACCAGATTGATTGAATATCTCACACAGGATAAAAAGAATATAATTGTGCAGTGTTTTGTATGCTGGAGAAT
This sequence comes from bacterium, assembly GCA_030611945.1. Classification (GTDB taxonomy): domain Bacteria; phylum JAHJDO01; class JAHJDO01; order JAHJDO01; family JAHJDO01; genus JAHJDO01. Next base: position 14,725 of record JAUWOV010000038.1, read on the forward strand.
TGATGAGCCTTTAGAATTTTTTCAGGCGATAGGGAATAATATAAGCGCCGCAAAAAAGATTGATGACATTGTTTGCGCTCAGATTGGAAGCATTCTTGGTAATTATGAAATGTCGTCAATAATATCAATAGAAAAGGATGCTGTGAAGATCAAGGAAATAGAAAAAGCCATAACAGAAAACAGCAACAAAAAAACTATGGATTCCTACGGCATTGAAATAAAAGAAATAGGTATATGCCGGCTTGCATTGCCACAGGATAATGTTGAGAGCGTATATAAAAGAATGAAGTCTGAAAGAGAGTCAATTGCAAATAAATACCGCGCAGAAGGCAGAGAAAAGGCGGATATAATAAGATCCGAGGCGAATAAAATCCAAAGCAACATACTGTCTGAAGCCTATAAAGACGCTGAGATTATAAAAGGAGAGGGAGATGCTGCCGCTACAAAAATATATGCGGAAGCGTTTGAAAAAGATTCTGCGTTTTACAAGTTTATAAGAACTTTGGAATCTTATAAGAAGATAATTGATGATAAAACTACAGTTGTTCTTTCATCCAAATCCGATCTACTCAAATATCTCAATAAAAAGACAAATAAGGCTACTAAATAGTGGATAAAGACAGCAGAAATCTTACTGAACTAAAAAAGGATATTCTATCCGCCTTTTCGACGGATACCAATAAATTATGCCGTTGGTTTGCTGTATTGCTATTCGGAATATACTTGCTCTCAGGCATATATATTGTGAAAATAAATGAAGTTGGACTTGTCAGGCGGTTTGGAAAACTGATTCGTGAGAATGTTGAGTCTGGTATTCACTATCGTATGCCGTGGCCAATAGACGAAGTTGATAAGGTAAGGATCAAAGAAATTATGAGAACAGAGCTTTCATTCTGGTCAGATAAGATAGATAAAGATACACTTCCATCTTACTGCGTAACAGGGGACAAAAACATAGTGCATCTTAAGATGGTTGTTAATTATCAGATAAAAGAGCCAAAGAGCTTTTTATACGAAATTTATAATTCAAAGAAGATACTTGAAAATTCCATGTATTCAGCTATGGTTGATGCGATCGCTAAGGTAAACGTTGATGATATTCTTACTACGGCTAAGCATAGATTTCAGCAGGACACTATGCGTCTATGTCAGGAAAGGTTGAATTTTCTAGGAACCGGTTTAGAGATAAAGTCAGTAGAACTTAAGAATATAGAGCCTCCATCGGAAGTTCTTCCAATGTTCAAAGATGTGGTCAATGCCAGAGAAGACGCTTCAACTATGATTCATGACGCAGAATCATATTCTAACAAGATCATTCCAAATGCGCAGGCAGAGGCTGCAAAAACAATCAGTCAGGCGCAGGCGTATAAGATAAAGAAGACAGCTTATGCGCAGGGAGAGACAAATAAATTCCTGAAGATATTAGAGGAGTATAAGAAAGCAAAAGATATTACAGAGTTCAGGTTGCATGTGGAGACTTTAGAGAAAGTCATGCCAAAAGCAAAAAAATATATCACCGGTTCAGACACAAAGGGTAAGGAAATAGCAAATACCAAGTTTTTTATAAACTCTGAAAAGAGATAAGATTTATCCTTCTCCACCTGTTTCTCTCAGCTTCTTTCACGGTGCCTTTTTCCAAGAAGTATAATATCTCGTAGTTCTTCAATGCTTTTAGCATGTAACCAGTCTTTGTCAAAGTTTGCGTCTTGCGTAATTTGCGCAATTGCCGATAAAGCGCGCAGGTGAAAATTCCTCTCATCACGTGTACCAACTAATATGAATACAGCATAAACAGGAGTTGATGATTCTATAAAGTTAATGCCAGCTTCGCATCTTACTATAACCAGTTCAAATTTGTGCTTGCCATCAATAATTATATGCGGGATCGCCAGTCCCGGCTTTATTACTGTTGTTGAAGCTTTCTCCCGCGCAATTAAAGAATCAAGCAATTGCTGGACATTCATGTTTAATCTGTCGGCGAATTTCTCTGCAATAATTGTGAAGAATTCTTTAAGTGTAGCTTGTTTTGTTATATCAATTACTTCGCATCTTTTTACTAATTCGTCAAATCT
>JAUWOV010000110.1 GCA_030611945.1 bacterium
TTTTGCATTTAACCTCTCAGATGCAGTTTTATTTCCTTTCATTCTTTTCGCCTCCTCTCAATCCGGAATGCTTTTTATGTCGTATGTCTATAGGACTTATGCAGAGGAGGTCATATGGCCTAATAGCAAATTAGAAAGTTAGTGAAGAAGAAGCGAAAAGGAAAGGGTTTTATTAGGTTGTAATGATAAAAATATATTTATATTCTGATAACATCTATGGAAAAAGGAGTTAAAAATATGCCCCAAAAAGCATTATTCAACGCCGGCATAACCGGCCAGGATAAGAGGGTTGTGGAATTTTTAGGTGACCAAAAGCTTGTTAAACTTGCATATCTCTTCGGCTCAGTAGCTGAGGGAAAGGAGGGAAAGCTGAGCGATGTGGATCTGGCAGTTTTTCTGGATGAATCCCTGAGCAAGAAAGAGAGGTTTAATCTACAATTGAAGTTGATGAGTGAATTAACGAGTATCCTAAAGACCGATAGAATTGATTTGACTGTGATGAATAATGCACCACTTTTATTGAAATATAATATAATCAAGCATGGAAAGATTTTAAAATGAGAAAAAGAAATGAAGATAAAGGTTGAGAGTGGGATTTTATCAGATTATCTTGACATGAAATACTATATAGATAGGCATACAAACCTCGCAATTAACAGAATTGCAAAGAGGGGTTTAATATGAGGAATGAGATTTTGAATAAGTTGGAAAGATTGCAAGAATATGTAAAAATATTGAATTCTTACAAACAACATACTATTCAAGATATAAATGAAGATCTCACGCTGAGAGGCGCGATAGAAAGATATTTAGAAGTATCATTGGAATGTGTTCTGGATATAGGGGAGATGATAATTTCATCTCAAGGTCTGAGAAAACCAGAAACTTACAAAGAAGTAATAGAGATCCTTGGAGAGGAGGGAATTCTTCCAGAGGGATTTACAGAAAGATTTGCTGAAGCTGCAAAGTTTAGAAATATTCTGGTTCACATGTATGCAGAAGTTGATGTGGAGATGGTTTATGAAATACTGCAAAACAATCTTGGAGATTTTGATGAATTTGCAAAGTACATAGCAAGACATCTTGAAAAGAAGATAAAACCGTCAGCATCGTTGGCTTGGGCTATGTTGGACTGCCCTTAGCTGAAGCTTTTTCAAAGCACCTGAAAGTGATAGGATTCGACATAGACGAAGAAAAGACGAGAAAACTAATAAACAACAACGAAGAAAACATAGAATTCACTTCAAACCCCCCCAAGATAAAACAGGCAGATTTTATGATAATTGCAGTTCCAACACCAGTAACAAAGTCTAAAGAGCCGGATTTGAGATATATAAAATCAGCAGCGGAAATTGTTGGACAGCAGCTCAAACTCAAAAAAAGGCGCTATCGCAGTTCTGGAGTCCACGGTCTATCTTGGAGTTACTGAAGAGATCATTGCACCCATTTTAGAAAGAGAATCCGGACTAAAGTGCGGAGCAGATTTCAAAATTGGCTACTCTCCCGAAAGGATTAATCCCGGTGATGAAGCACATGCCTTAGATAAGATAACGAAGATCGTTGCAGGAATGGACGATGAAACAACCGATGTATTAGCTGAACTTTACGGCTTAATCACCAATGTCTACAAAGCCAAAGACATAAAGACAGCCGAAGCAGCAAAGGTCATTGAGAATATCCAGCGGGATTTGAATATTGCATTGATGAATGAACTCGCAATTATATTCCATAAAATGCATTTGGATATAAAGTAACGATTTAAATACAGGTCTGCCTATGTTTATATTATGCCAGATATAACGCTTTCGATATCGGAAGAGGCGTATAAAAAGATGAAAGAGCACAGGGGAATCAGATGGACCGAAGTTATCAGAGATGCTATAATGGACTATATCCCTCGTTTGGAGGAGGGTAAGCGTGAAATAATGACTGAGGAACTACTCAAAGAGCTCGGGAGTGAATTTGAAAAGGATTTGTCGGAAATAAGCTTTGAAGAAGCTGTGGGATTATATGAGAAGATGAGGAAAAAGGAATGGGGCAGATTTTATACGACACAAGCAGTTTGATCAATGCTTACAAACAAAGAAAACAATTGACAGGCTATACGACAATTCTCAATGTTGTTGAATTCCCAAAACTGCTCGAACTCGCGCTAACAGTGATTTACCCTTCAAAGTCGGATTATAACCTTGCAATCAAACTATCAAAGGATTTACTGAAAATCGGAAAGCCAATACCCGCAATTGATATAATAATAGCGGCGGTAGCGTTGAACAGAAATATGAAGCTTGTAACTACTGACAATCATTTTGCTACAATACAAAAAATCAGGTCAGGTTTCGAATTCGTAATAGAAAACTCATAACTTCATGTATTTTAAAGAAAAAGGAGGGATATACCAATGAAAAACAAAATAGTGTGCATCGTCGGCATAGGCTACGTAGGCTTACCCTTAGCAAATGCTTTCTCTAAGCACCTGAAACTGATAGGATTCGATGTAGATGAAGAAAACATAAGAAATTTAGGTAACAACAATAACACCAAACAAAACATAGAATTCACCGCAGACCCGGCACAGATAAAACAAGCGGATTTTATTTTGATTTGCGTTCCCACGCCAGTTACAAAATCTAAGGAGCCGGATTTGAGATATGTGAAATCTGCAGCTGAGATGGTAGGTAAAAATTTAAAGAAAGGAGTTGTCGTAGTTCTAGAGTCCACAATTTATCCTGGAGTTACTGAATGTTTACGGCATTTCCGTAAACTTAAAGACCGCACAAAACCAAAATTGGCGGTGCTAATACGCGAGAGCATATAACTTTCAATCTCAAATAATCACATTTTTAATTTTTTTCACGTCCAATGGATGAGAAAGGAGTCTCCGCATTTTAATTCACTTTTGTTCCCCAAATAAGTTCTGATAGTTGGGTTAAGAAGAAAGCACTGAAAATTTCAACGCTTTTTTTGAAACTAAAGTCGGTTATCTTCTTACCTGAGTTTTTCGCTGCAATGGCAGTCATAATCCTAACAAGGAGATAAAAGATAAGCGCTGAGTAGATTTTCGCCATGATGCCATTCTTGTTCTTTGAGAAGATTATAGAAGCAAACTACTTTATTAACCGGCAAACGAGTGGATTCGTGACTACCAAAGAGCCTAAATTCACCATCTTCGCTTTCTCTGATGCCGAGTAAAAATCAAGAGGATAAGCATCTTCTCTTGCCAATACCATCAGAGAACCTCTTCCACCTTCACCGCTACGATTAATGCAAAAATCGCGCACACTGCTTTTTATCCCCACCTATCTCCCCTTCCAAGAGGCGGTCCGGCGATCACCTGATAACTTGGAATATGTTTTGGGTTATTAAGCATATAAAATAAATGCAAAAGGTCCCTTACTTTAAACTGTGTCAAAAATAATAATAAAACTAGGCGGCAGCTTGCAGGAAAAAGGAAGAGAAATCATACAGGTTCTTAGCGATTATGCAGAGACGAAAGCCGATACTGTTATTATAATCCCTGGCGGCGGTCATTTTGTAAAGCGGATAAAGAAACTCTCAGAGCAAGAAGTTATCTCCGATGATGCTGCGCATTGGATGGCGGTTCTTGGTATGCACCAATACGGTTTTTACCTCGCCGATGGTAGTGGAACAGAAATAGTTGAGAGCATGGAAGAACTCCGCAATGTGGTGCATATAGGCGTATTATTGCCATATACTCTTCTGAAGGCGGATGATTCCTTACCGCATACGTGGAATGTCACATCAGATACGATAGC
>JAUWOV010000089.1 GCA_030611945.1 bacterium
CGCAATTATCTGGATTGGCTGATCGGGGTTCCGTGGAGCAAAGAAACACAGGATAAATTAAATATAAAAAAGAGCGAACAAATTCTCAATCATGATCACTATGGACTGGAAAAGGCTAAGGAAAGGATACTGGAATTTTTGGCGGTAAGAAAGTTAGTAAAGAAGCTTAAAGGACCGATACTTTGCTTTGTAGGTCCGCCTGGCGTTGGAAAAACCTCTCTTGGAAGATCCATTGCTCGCGCATTGGGGAGAAAGTTTATAAGGGTTTCCCTTGGCGGAGTAAGAGATGAAGCGGAGATTAGAGGTCATAGACGGACATATATAGGAGCTTTGCCCGGAAAGATAATTCAATCGCTCCGAAAAGTCGGTAGTAGAAATCCAGTCTTTCTGCTTGATGAGGTTGATAAAATGAGTGTTGATTTTAGAGGAGATCCATCCTCTGCGCTGCTTGAAGTGCTTGACCCTGAACAGAATTATGAATTTAATGATCACTATCTTGAAGTGGATTTTGATCTTTCAAATGTAATGTTCATAGCAACAGCAAATATCATCCATAATATTCCTCTTACATTACTTGACCGTTTTGAAGTAATAAATTTTTCAGGTTATACAGAGATAGAGAAGGTAAAAATAGCTGACCAGTTTTTAATACAAAAACAGCTAAGGCTTAATGGGTTGAACAGTAACTTGCTTGAAATTTCAGATAAAACTGTTCTCAGTATAGTTAGGCACTATACACGCGAAGCTGGAGTGAGGAATTTAGAGAGAGAAATTGCATCTATATGTAGAAAAGCGGCGAAATTGATTGTTGAAAAAAAGAGGACAAAAAAAATTAAAGTGCTTCCGGGTAATCTTTCTGATTTTCTGGGAAATAAAAAATTTAGATATAATAAAAAGGAAAAGAAAGAAGAGATTGGAGTTGCCACTGGTCTTGCATGGACGGAGGTTGGAGGCGAGATATTGGTGACAGAGGTTGCTGTAATGGCAGGAAAAGGAGAGCTTATTCTAACAGGGCAGTTAGGAGATGTTATGAAGGAGTCCGGTCAGGCAGCGCTCAGTTTTGTTCGTTCTAAAGCAAAAGAACTTGGTCTGGCAAAGAATTTCTATAAAAACATTGACATACATATTCATGTTCCTGAAGGAGGCATACCAAAGGACGGGCCTTCTGCAGGTGTTACAATGGCAGTTTCTCTGGCTTCTGCGCTTACCAGGAAACCTGTTAAGAAGGATATTGCCATGACAGGAGAAATAACGCTCAGGGGAAATGTCTTGCCTGTAGGAGGTATAAAATCCAAAGTTCTGGCAGCTCACAGGAGCAATATAAAGACAGTTATTCTGCCACAGGAAAACAAAAAAGATCTTGACGATATTCCTTCAAATGTAAGGAGAAAGATGAAATTTGTTTTTGTAAAAGATACCAATCAGATATTTAAAAAGGTGGGAATTTTGGGGTAGGGGCACAATATTTTGTGCCCTTTTTTCTCTTGTGTTCACATTCCGGGTTTGATACAATTTGTTTTAGAGATTATAAAGGAGAGCATATGAAGATTAAAGATAACGTCTCGCTTATCATTGGTATTTCCATTCCTATTCTAATGATTGTTTTGGTGGCAGCTAGCATTTATCTGCCGGCAATATTTAGCCCGCAGCCCCAGTTTAATTTCCTTTATGTAACTAATGACGATTATTATAAAGGTAGACAATATGTCATAGAAAACGGAAAACTGGTTAAACGCGAGGTCAAATATCCAGAACGTTATACCCCTGGAATTGCAAGGTTACTCGTTCATAACGTCGTAGCAAATGCAAGTAAAGAAATTTCATTTGAAGAGATTCAACAATTATCTCTGGATCCAAATTCAAAATCCCCTGATGGCTGGGAGGTCGTTTACGGAAATAGAGACGATAGTATTTTCTCTCCATTCTCCTCAGGCAGGAGAGACTACAACTCCATGTATCTTAGGGGGCACAATACCAGCAAAAAACTTAATCTACAAATACCGACAGACAGCCGTTATTATTACCGTCACAGGGCTCGTTTTTTGGGATGGATAAGGTAGCAATGAAAAAAGAAGAAGCACTTCGGCAAATTCAAAACTTAGCGGCCGAAGGACTTGTTACCAAAGACGAGGTATTCTCTGCGTATGATACTGGCGCAAATGCCAGTGTCGATGATGTAGTTACATCTCAGGCTGGTATTTCCCAAATTTTGTACTACGTGGGTGGGGCGATTGTGTTTCTTGGCATTGCCGTGCTTATTTGGCAGCGCTGGTCAACACTCAATAACGCCACAAAGATTTTTGCCACAATGGGCTCAGGCGTCGCAGCCTATATCGCAGGCATGTTTTTGAGCCGGAACGAACGTCTCGGTCTCGAAGTGCTAAGTAGGGCATTCTACTTTATCTCAGGGCTTGTATGTCCTCTAGGGCTTCGTGTGACTTTTGATGTAGCCGGACTTGACGTTGGAACTTATGGTTCTCAAAGTCTCATTTCTAGTATCTTGCTGATAACTTATCTTCTATCATTCTTAATTTATAGAAAAACGCTTTTTATCCTTTTTAGTACAATCTTTGGAACATGGCTATTCTTTAGTTTCACAAGTTATCTTGTTGGAAGTAATCCGAGTTTTGGCTGGGAGTTTTATGCGTATCGTGTGTTGTGTGCAGGATTAGTGTACGGAATATTAGGATACCACTTCTCAACAACACGCTATCGCGCATTAACTAATGTTCTGTATGGCTTTGGCGCTTTCTGTTTTCTTGGCGCAGCGCTAGCTCTCGGTGATTGGAAGCCCAACCAAAATCTGTTTTGGGAATCAACATTTCCCGGACTGGTTTTTGGCGTCATGTTTCTCAGCGTGCACCTCAAAAGCAAGGCATTCCTAACATTTGGTTCCATCTATTTAATGGGCTACATTTCCAAGATTACAGCAGAGTATTTCCGAGATAGTCTGGGCTGGCCGCTTATCCTCGTTTTGATGGGGCTTGGACTAATTGTCATCGGATATCTACATTTCCGTCTGAAGAAGAGATACCTCTCATAGTTATTCTAAGATAAAATAAAAAGGGATAGGCGACGCCCCTACATAAAAGTTCCAAAAAGCGAGATTGCCACGGGACTTTGTCCCTCGCAATGACCGAAAGGAACATTTTTAAATGAAATCAGATCTCAATATCAAAAAGATAAATAAGAAAGTTAAGGGGCTAAATAAAAATCTGTTATCTCAAATAGTAGACTTAATTCTGAAGTATAAAAAACCGGAGAAAATAGTTATCTTTGGTTCAAGGGCGTCTAATAATTTCAAAAATACTTCAGATATAGACATAGCGGTTTTTGGTAAGGACTGGACAGATAAAGATATTAACATAGTAAAATATAATCTGGATGAGTTTATTGAAACTCCTTTGAAATTTGACTTGCTCAATTTTTATAAGATTGGTAAAACAAAGCTCAAAGAAAATATTTTAAAAGAAGGGAGAATTATATATGACATTAGAAAAGATTAATGATATATACGAAGATTTCAAAAATGCGTTAGCAAGATTGCAGGAAGCGTTAAATGAAGATTTGTTAAAAGGGAATATAATAATTGACGGCACAATTCAAAGGTTTGAATTTTCATTTGAGCTATCATGGAAACTTGCAAAATCTGTATTGAGTTATAACGGCATTGAGACAGAATCTCCCCGTATGGCAATTAAGGAGGGTTTCAAGGCAGGGATAATCAAGGATGGTGAAGGCTGGATAAATATGCTGGGAGATAGGAATAAAACCTCTCATATTTATGACGAGAAACAGGCTTTAAATATATACGATGGAATTAAAAATGTTCATTTCAAACTTTTAAAGGATTTTGATAATAGTATTGCGAAGTTCATTGATAAAATAGAAAGATAAAAGAAAGGATTATAATGGAAGATAAGTATATAGAGTTACTTAAGAAAAAATGCGCAGAAACAAGTTATAGAAAGCTGATGGCATTGGATAACACAAAACTGCATGATTTTATTGGGAAGTATGCAGGGCTTTGCAATCCTGATTCGGTTTTTATTGGCGATGATTCTGATGAGGATGCTCAGTATATAAGGAATAAGGCATTAGAGATTGGAGAGGAAAGGGAGCTTGCAATTCAGGGACATACAATTCATTACGACGGTTACAATGATCAGGCGCGGGATAAAGCGCAAACTAAATACCTTCTTTCTGAGGTAATGGAGCTCGGAGCCACTCTTAACACAATAGACAAAGAAGAAGGACTAATAGAAGTCCATGAATATTTAAAGGACAGTATGGCTGGAAAGGAGATGCTGGTTTTGTTCTTCTGTCTAGGGCCAGCCAATTCTGAATTTTCTATACCGTGTGTTCAGATAACTGATTCCAGTTATGTTGCGCATTCAGAATATATTCTTTATAGGAGAGGATATAGACAGTTTGAGAGAATCGGCAATTCTGAGGATTTCTTCAGGATTATGCACAGCGCTGGTGCTCTGGAAAATATGGTAAGCAAAGACGTAGACAAACGCAGAGTATATATAGATCTTGAGGAGAACATTGTATACAGCACAAATACCCAATACGCAGGTAACACAGTTGGACTTAAAAAGCTCTCTCTAAGACTTGCTATTCACAAGGCATCAGGAGAAGACTGGCTTGCTGAACACATGCTGGTTATGGGGGTGCATGGTCCGGATGGAAGAGTTACCTATTTCACCGGAGCTTATCCAAGCGCCTGCGGGAAAACATCTACTGCTATGATGAGAGGGGAGAGCATTGTAGGTGATGATATAGCATATTTAAGACATCGGGATGGTAAAGTCTATGCAGTAAATGTTGAGAGCGGAATATTTGGAATTATTCAGAATGTTAATGCAAAGGATGATCCTTTGATATGGGAAGTTTTAACATCTCCTAATGAAGTGATATTCTCTAATGTTCTTGTAACAGAAAATAAAACTCCTTTTTGGCTTGGAGACGGGAGAGAGATGCCGGAAAGTGGGATTAATCATTCAGGACAATGGGTAAAAGGGAAAAAGGATTCAAAAGGAAACGAAATTACGCATTCTCATAAAAATGCAAGATATACAGTTAAGCTTCGTTCTCTTAAAAATCTGGATTCTAAACTGGATGATGCTCAGGGAGCAGAAACAAAAGGAATAATCTATGGTGGAAGAGACTCAAATACATGGTCTCCCCTGCAGCAGTCTTTTGACTGGGCGCATGGAGTAATAACAATGGGTGCGTCTCTGGAATCAGAGACCACATCCGCAACTCTGGGAAAAGAAGGCGTCAGACAATTTTGTCCTATGTCTAATATAGATTTTGTTTCCGTTTCACTTGGCAGATATATCAGCAATCATCTTAAATTTGCAGATTCTCTGGATTCCCCGCCTGCGATTTTTGCAGCCAATTATTTTCTTAAAGACAAAAAAACCGGCGAATATGTAACAGGTATGCAGGATAAGCGTGTATGGATTAAATGGATGGAACTGCGTGTTAATAATGATGTGGATGCAATTAAAACTCCAACAGGTTTTATCCCGAAATATGAGGACCTTAAAAAATTATTCAAACAGGTTCTTGATACCGATTACGCAGAAGAAGACTACATAAAGCAGTTCACGTTGAGAATCCCTGAAAATCTTCAAAAAATAGAAAGAATCACAGAGATATATAAAACAAAGGTTTCAGATACCCCGAATATTCTTTTCAGCATTCTTGAAGAGCAGAAGAAACGCCTGAAAGCTGCGCAGGAAAAATACGGAGATTATGTAGTTCCGGAGATTTGGTTATAAACATTCTTTCTATGACCTACAGTCAATATTAAAACCAGTACTTCTGATAAACACGATAGATTATCCTATGCGTCCCTGAACGGTATGATAATAATCCTTTTAATTCATGTCTAAGACGCTTGCCGATTTCAGGGCATTCAGCTATGCGTTCAATAGCATCTTTGATCTGACGTTTCTTTTTCGGAAGTAATTTGTCTATAGTTGTTTTTGCTTCTTTTGCATAAAGCATTTTATACATTCCCGAATACGTCTTTATGAGAGTAAATATCGCCCTTTTGGATATCTTCTTCCGCTCGTAGAATTGATGCTAATAGCTTTTGGTCGTTTTTAATCTCCAGAGTTTCCAGCTCTTCAGGAGATATCATAACAACTTCTGCCCTTCCGTTTTTGGTTATGATTAAATGTTTTCCCATTTGAGTAATTTTTTTTATTAAATATGGAAGTTTCCCTCTTGCTTCTGAAATAGGTACAATATAATCCATAATTATCACCTCCATTGAAATTGTACAATATTTAGTACAATTTTGGCAAGTGAATTATTAAATATAAATAACCCAAAAACCTAGATAGAAGCCTAAAAAAAGGTAGAAAGAAGCAGGCTCTGCTGGTATAATAGCAAAAACAGAGCATCACCCAATGGGTGAAAAACGGAGATAAAGATGCTATTAACAAAAAAGATGTCACAAGTCA
>JAUWOV010000068.1 GCA_030611945.1 bacterium
ACGCGCAATGGCAACTCGTTGTCGTTCTCCGCCGGAAAGTTCATTCGGTTGATGAGATGTTCTCTGTGTGAGACCAACCGCCTCAATCTGTTGGAGGGCTTTCTCCTTCAAATGACGCTATCCCGCATAGATTAAAGGAAGTTCCGCATTCTCCAAGGCAGTCATTCGGGGAAGCAGATGAAATTGCTGAAAGACAAAACCAGCTACACGATTTCTTAAAATAGCTGATTCATCATCGGTGAGATCGGTTATTTCTTTTTTCCCTAAATAGTATGAACCTGAATCAGGTTTATCCAGAAAACCTAATAGATGAAGAAGTGTTGATTTGCCGGAACCTGATGCCCCCATAATGGCAACAAATTCTCCGGGAGTAATCTTCAGGGATACATTGCGTAACGCCTGCACTCCTATTTTGCCGGTTTTGTATGTCTTGTTTATATTCTTTAATTCTATCACTTCTTTTTTCTGCCAAAAGGACTAAAAGGATTACTGCCGCCCCCGATGCCTTTTGATGGCATATACTTCTGGGTCTTAATTATTACTGTATCTTTCGCATTTAATCCTGAGATAATCTCTACATTGTCTTCACCCAAAATCCCAAGCTCAACATAGCGCTTAATAGGTTTTTTATCTTTGCCTTGATTCAAGAGAATGAAATTCCCTTTTTCATCACGATTAATGGCTTCAAGAGGTATGATCAAGATATCATCTTTGTTTGTCTCTATTATATTTACGTTTGCGCTCATGCCTGAGCGAAAAACATCGGGTACTCGTTGGGGAACAATTTCAACTTCATAAATAGTAACATTATTAACAACCTTGGATTCATAGGATATATGGTCTACTTTTGCGTCTACTTTTACTTGTGGATATGCATCTAAACTGATAATTGCTGTTTGACCGGGCTTTACTTTCCCGATATCGGTCTCATCAACCTGAGCATTAACAATTAGGCGGTCCGATAATACAATCACAGCATCAGAAGAAGTAACAGTCTGACCCGGTTCAACTGCTCTAACAATTACCTCTCCGTCAATAGGAGCTACCAGAGGAGTAGGCTTATACGCATCCTGCCAGTATTTCATGCTTTTTTCGCCCTGCGCTCTGGCGGCATCTAAAAGAGCGGCTCTTTCCGTTGAGCTCATCCAGGTAAGGGTTTGCCCGATCTTTACTTTTTCACCCTCTTTAACCAAAATCTTTTCAATTCGTCCGCTGATCGTTGGCTTTAGCTCCAGGCGATTTTGAGGCTGTACTGTACCGGTCGTTGATATGAAATTTTGGATATTGCCATAAGCGGGCGTTATTACTTTGACAATTTCTTGAGAAACCTTGCCTCTATTTGTCCTTATTGCCACTACGCCGATGATAAGTAATGCTATTAATAAAACAGAATAGACTTTCCACTTCTTATTTTTCATAATCCAACGTCCCTCCTTTTGCCTGGATCCAGTTAGCTTCATTAACCAAAACATTTGCCTGAGCATTCAAAAAAGATTTTTTTGCATTTACGAGATTATCTTCAATAATTATCCAATCATTAAAAGATGTAAGTCCTGTTGAATACTGCGCATTAGCTATCTTTGCCCGTTCCTCAGCTGCTTCAAGATATTTGCGTTGCACAGAGACCTTGTCTGCTGCATTCTGAAAATCCGTCCATGTTTCTTCTAATGTAAAAATGATACTATCTCTTCCACTTCTTTCATCTGCCTGCGCCTTATTCAGTCCTGCTTTTGCTTTAGAAACTTTAGCTATTCTGCTTCCACCTTCAAATATTGGCAAAGATACGCTTACACCAACCGACCATGCGTATGTGTCCTCATCCGGCAGCCAATCCGAATTAGTTGTTCCTGTAGTGGCATTGGCGTAAATTTTAGGAAAAAAGTCAGCCTTAGCAGATTTCAAACTAAATCGAGCCGCTTCTTTCCTGGCAATAAGTTCATTTAAGAAAATCGTGTTATCAGCTAAATATTCAAAGTTTGGTTTTTGTCTATTAATATCTGTAATTTCGAAATCTCCATTTGCTTTAATAGATGCAAATTTTCCCCGCCCTAATTCTTTTGTTAACTGTCTTTGAGCCAGAGAAACACTCCTCTTCGCCTGAACGACTTCAAATTCAGCCTGAGCCAGATCAGCCTGAGAAGTCAACAAAGAACCCCTGTGTTCTCTGCCTGCTTCGTAACGCAATTTTACAAGTTTCGCGTTCTGTTTTCTGCGCAAAGCTATCTCTTCTGTCATAAAAACAAGTTTTTGGGTTCTTAGAAGTTCAGTAAAAGCAGTTCTTAATCTCAATCTTATATTGGAAGACGTTACTTCATAGCTGTATTGTAAAGCATCCATAGTTTTTGAAGCGGCCTTTGCATCATTAGCTGTTTTAAAGCCGTCAAATAATAATTGTCTTCCTGTTATACCGTATGAAGAAGCCTCATATTCTTTTTTAGCATCCGTTTCTGATTTTTTGTCGCTTGCATCAGCGCCTATCTGCGGCAGTATAGTGCTCATGGTAATTGACTTGTCTGCTCTTGATTGTTTTAAATTTTCTTGTGCTGAAATAAGATTAGGATGATTTTTAGCTGCTTCTATTACACAGTCATCCCAAGTTAATATTTCCTCAGCATAAACATTATTCAAAAGAAAGCTCGAAAATAATACAATTACAGCTACAGGAATAGGAACAAGTCTGCGAGAAAGATTGCTTATGCTGTTCATCTTCTAAATCTTCTCCTTTTTAAAAAGAATTTTCCCACTAAATCTATGTATATACCAAAATGCAACCGGCGTAAATATAAAAGTAAAAAATATTGATGCCAGCATTCCGCCGATCATAACAATCCCCATAGAGGATTTCATCGGCATAACAGAGCCCAACTGCGGCAATACACCCAAAATAATTGCCAGAGAGGTCATAATAATCGGACGGAATTTCTGAGAAGCTCCCATCCAAAGGGCCTCAACAACAGCAACTCCCTCATTCATCTTAAGCATAGTATAATCCAAAAGAAGAATTGAATTATTAACAACAAGTCCTACAATCATAACAATTCCAAGCATAGAGGCAACATTAATGGAACCATCCAAAAAGAACAAGGCAAAGAAAACACCAACAAATGAAGTGGCTACCGATAACAAAATAGCAGCAGGATAAAAGAAAGAATTCATCAGAGCGCACAACAACATATAGGTTAAAATAACAGCCAGTAAAAACGCTTTCCCTGTTTCATGAGAAGATTCTGCTCCATGTTCAGCCCATTCAACATACCGATACCCATAGCCCTCTTCAAACACGATATCCTTAAATGCCGTATCATCCAAAAATCCCATAACATATCCCGATGAAGATTTAGACAAATAACCTTCCAAGCGTATAACCCTGACTTTATCACGGTGCCGTATCATCGGTATTGATTTACCGTCCTGCAAATCGCCCAATTCAATAACAGGAATCATTCCTTTTTGTGAGATGATATCAATTTGCCTGATATCGTCAAAGTCTTCGATATAACGGTCATCTAATTTCACGTTGATATCATATTCTTCACCAGCTTCCTTATAAGTATTGGAATCATCGCCGTAAACAGATGAACGTATAATATCGCCCACAACGACATCCTGAAGGCCATATTCAATTAAACGCTGTTGATTAGGTATAAATCTAATCTCTTTCTTAGGCGTTTTATAAGAAGATTTAACAGAACGGAAATATCCGCTCTCTTCTATTTTCTGCTTCATCGCTTTTGACAGAGAAATCAACTTTTGGTAATCTTTGCCGTAGACATTTATTGAAATATCTCCTTCCATGCCTCCGCGCGCTTCACCGCGTTCCAACATAATTTCAGCATCAGGGATTTGAGCCATAAAAGGAATGAGTTCATGAATAATATCGTCATCGCCGCGTTTTCGACGTGATGAAGGAACAAGATTTACTACAACAGCAGAATTTTCAACACCATCTTTACCAATGTCTGTTAGATAAGATTCCATCTCCGGTATTTTCCTAATACGTTCCTCGACAATCTTTGTTACCTCAAAAGTACGGTCAATCGTTGAGCCCTGCGGCATTTCAATCTTTACGGTAATCTTATCTTCATCCCATTTAGGCATAAAAGAATTTGAAACATAAGGCATAATGAATTTCGTTGAAAGAAGCATCACAATAACAAGGACAACCGTTGTCTTTGGAAAACGAAACATAAGCTTAAATGTTTTTTCGTATTGATCTCTAAGAAAATGCATCATTTTATTTGTCAAGCCTACAAGTGGAGCAAGCGGATTCATAAAACGACCCTTCTTTTCTATCCTCTTATTTTTCTTTTTCAAAAAGAGGCTGCAAAGCATCGGGGTCAAACTGAATGAAGCAATAATAGAAAAAATAGTGGCGTAGATAACCGTTAACCCAAACGATTTAAAAAACTGGCCGATTATACCTCCCATAAAAGCGATTGGGGTAAAAACAACCAGATTAGTTCCTGCAGAAGCAAAAATAGCAGATGCTACTTCTTTAGTTCCGTTGATTGCCGCTTTAACATGATCATCTCCTTTGCCAAGATGCACCAGGACATTCTCCATGATAACAATGGCATTAGCGATCAGTGTTCCTAAAACAGTGGCAAAAGCCAAAAGTGTCATCATGTTTATTGTAAACCCAGACGCATCAACTAAAAACAGCGCTGAAATAAGCGAGGTCGGAATAACAATTGAAGCGATGAACGTCAAGCTTGCCCGTCCTGTGAAAAAATAAAGTATAATCATGGTTAAAATAATACCCATAAGAATATTAAAATAGGTATCATTTGTTTCACTGACGATAAAATCCGTGGTATCGGTTGCGATTTCCAACGACACCCCTTTAGGAAGAAGAGAACGGAATTCATCAAGTCGCTTTTTAACTTCTTTTGATATATCAATGGCATTACCATCGGAAACTTTCCTAAGTGAAAGCCCGACTACGTTTTTACCGTTATATCGGGCAATCGTTTCAACTTTTTTAAAACTATCCTCTACGCGGGCAATTTCATTAAGAGGGAAACTCATACCTTCCCCTGAGACAACAATCATCGAGGATATTTCCTGAAGATTCTTAAATTCACCCAAAAAGCGAAGACTTAAAGAGTTTTCGCCTTTCTCTAACAGGCCTCCGGGAATATTCTTATTCTTAGCCATAATACTGTTGATAACATTGCGGATCGTAATAAAATGCTGTTTCATCAACATTGGATCAAGAATAACGTTAATCTGCCTCTTCTTGCCTCCATATACCTCGACGTTTGCCACACCCTTAAGAGAAGAAAATCTATCCTTCAATTTTTTATCGGCGAATTCGTACAGATCCCGTCCGTCTAATATGTCGCTCGAAAGCACCAGATCCATAACCGGTTCTATCAGTGGATCGAATTTTTCTATGATTGGGTTTTCAACAGCATCAGGCAGGTCATTTATAATAGCATCAACCTTATCTTTAACCTCAATAAATTTGATATTGACATCGGCGCTTAAAAGAAATTCAATAGTAACAAACCCGAAATTATCAAATGACTGGCTTTTAAGCCATTTAATCTCGGAAAGCTCGGCTACCGCATCTTCTATCTTATTAACAACCAATGTTTCTACCTCAAGAGGCGTTGCTCCGGGATATACAGCCTTAACTGTAACAATAGGGAAATTGACCTGCGGCATTGATTCGGTACGTAAATTGAAATAAGAAACAAAGCCAAGTACAACAAAGACCGCAATAAACATAACAGTCGTAACGGGACGTCTAACAAAAAATTCAATCATTGCGAATCTCCTTAACTTTATCGTTATCAGAAAGCTGAGTAAATCCCCGCATGACAACATAGTCTCCTGCCTCTAATCCTTCTGCAATCACTGCGCCGTAACCATCACGTCTTTTAATAGCAACGGTTCTTTTATGTGCGTATCCATCGGCAACGACCCAGAGGATATATTTATCATCTTCTTTATTAATAATAGTATTCGGCACACAAATAACATTGGGAAGGGTATCTATATGGACATATACAACAAGCCAATTTCCTACATCAGTCGGTTTCTTAAAAACGGCCTTTACGTAAAACATGCCTGTATCAAGTGAAATACTATTACTTATTTCAGTAATAGAACCGATAATATTGTTACTGACGGATTCAGCATAAATATCCTGACCTATTGCAAGTTTTTCCTGAGTAGCTTTAGGCACATATCCCTCAAAGGTTCTGTTATCAACCGACCGTAAAGTCAACTTTTCAAATAGAGGAATATCCTCCGGCAAAACCTTCTTCACAAAAACAGGTTTCCCGTTTTGCTGCCACTCGGAAAAAGTACTGATAATAGGCTTATTTCGCAGAGAACGCACCTGTTTTTGTTTTGCAATAATTAAAGCAACAAACAACAATAGGCAAATAAAATATATCAAAATTTGTTTTTTACTCACTGACCGCCTCCGTTACCGCTAATTTTTTAATCTTTGCCAAAGTTACATTTATATTAAACAAGGTAGTCTCCTTACCAATTTTTTGGTTTGTCAGACCCAACTCTGCGTCATTGAGATCGTTCACTGAAATCTGACCTGAGCGGAACAAATCCTGGCTCAAATTGAATGCCTCCTGCGCTAAATGGACTGCTTCCTGATTAGCCTCTAATGTTTTAACATATTCACGATATTCGCTTAAGGCCTTATCCAATTGGAGCAGATAATTTTTACTGTCTTTTTGATGCATGAGCTCGGCGTTTTGCTTATCTATCTTAGCCTGATGCAATTCTGCGCTTGTTTTACCTCCTGTAAAGATAGGAATATTGACCTTTAATCCGGCAACGCCATAATCCTCAAGATTTTCATCGTCTATCTTATAATCATTGCTTATTCCCTGGTGATTCCATGTAACGAAAGCGGAAATCTCCGGGTAATATGCCGCCCTTTTAGACTTAACAAGATATTCTTTTTCCTCAATTGCTTTTGCCAATGCTTTTATTGACGGCTGATTATTATATAAAGCTAGAACCAGTTCATCACGCTCTAACGGCTGATACTCGTCTAAAAACCTTTCTGCCAATTCTATTTTAGCCGCAGGTTTTGCGCCGATAGCAACTTTTAAAGTTTCAATTGCAGAATAATAATTAGCCTGAGCATTGTTTACAGTGGGCTTGCGCGAAGCAATATTCGCCGAGATTCTAATATTATCATACTTTGAAGCTCTGCCTTGAGCAGAACGCCGCTCAAGAATATCTTTATTCTCCTGTGACCGCTCATATGAGGCTTGTGCGATTTTCAAAATTCGTTTTGTAAAATATACATTGTAATACGAGAGTTTTGTCATGTAGATTATTTCCTGTTCGCTTGCCTCTCTATTCCACTGATTGACTTTTATCTTCTCTCGAGCTGCTAAAATAGGGAAGAATGTACGCCCGAATGTAAGGAGCTTTTGCTCTAAAGTCACTCCTGTATTAAAATCATATTCCTTTTTTGCGGCAGTAGCAGGAATATTCGGATATTCAAAATTCCGAGACCAGTTAGATGAAACAGAGATATGCGGAAAAAGTTCGGATTTTTCTGCCTGCATTTGAGAACGACTGCGGTCAACCTCATTATCTTGTATCTGAACATCTTCGCTTGCTTTTATAGCCATGGTAATGGCATCTTTAAGGCTGATCCTTAAAACTTCCTCATCAGCTAAAACAATAGATAGATTCGCTAAAGATATAAAGCATACTATTATTGTACCTATATAACCGTACCGTGATATTTTCTTCATTATTCTGTCACTTTCCCTTATCAATTTTTACCGCCTTCCAGAGCAGCGCCAGTTGACTGCGATACAATCTATTGATTTTATCAAAATCTTCTATTTCAATCGTAAGCGGCACACCTATTAAAACCGACATTAAATTAATAAGAATATCATCCGCCTTTATTCCTTTTGATATGGTTCCCTTTTTTTGCGCCTTATTGATAAGTTTCAAAAATAAATTCTTTATGGTTACAACATCTACTTTTTCAATGTCATTATATTCCGGAAAAGCAAAATATTTTTCCGCATCACTAAGCGCTTGCCCTTCACCATGTTTAATTCTCTCTGCAGTGAAAAGCGAAATTATTTCATAAAACAAGAATGGGGGACCTATCTCAATTGCCATAAGGTCAAATGCGTATTCAATCATCTTCAATGGCTCAAGCTGTTGTTCTTTTTTCTGTACTTCCCATGCAATTTTAAGAAGAGTGAGTCTTTCAAAATATCTGGCAAGCTCTATTTTATTGGAAAAGTAATTATAAAACGTACCTTCCGAGACCTCTACGGCATTACACACTTCTTTAATTGAAATGTCAGCAAATCGTGTTGATTTCAGACGTTCAAGAAAAGCTCTGGCAAGGGCGATTTTTGTTTTTGCGTATTTCTTCTCACGCAATGAATACTTTTCCTCTGCCATTTCAACCTCCTTTTTAAACTTCAGCGTAAGTAAAGCACGCTTTAATCTTGGTGTCAAGTATATTTTTGTAGTTTACTATAAATAGTTTATGATGGGACTAAAGAGAAAGACGTCATCGAAGGATTCGGAAAAAACGTTAGTGGTGATTATGAATAACAAAGTGGATAGTTCAGTAAAGATTACTCAGAGCTTAAAATTGTATTACTTGGACTTTCTTTTTTCCAGGGTTAATTCACCTTTTTCAGCATCTATCTTAAAAACAAAATTATTCAAAAAAGACATGCCTAGCAGTCCATCAGATTCACCCGATATCTCTCTGTCAAGGATAATAACTCTTACATTATAAGCTTTTACTTTGCCGACTTTGATTTCTTTAATATTAACTGCTCTGCCTTTCACTTTCTGTCCATTTGCCAATTCACACAGAACTTTTTTGCCTTTGTTCTTTTTTATCTTCAGCTTTTTGGCTATTCTTGCGGATATTTGTGTATGAGTACACCCTGTATCCAGAACCAGTTGTGTTTTTACTTTCTTATTTAGAACAGCATTGGCAAACAGGGTATTGCCTATTTTAGTAAGTTTTATGACCTTTCTGCCGCCTGGTATCTTAACTACTGTTGCAACAAGCTTTCCTGTAGTTGTAATTAGTTTGCCCGTTGTCTGCAACGTTACTACAACTATTTTCCCTGCAACTACTACTACCTGTCCCGGAAGTTTTAAAAGCGCGCATCCGTTTAAAAATAATGCGGCGCAAACAAAGATAGCTATAACCCAAAAACCTAGATAGAAGCCTAAAAAAAGGTAGAAAGAAGCAGGCTCTGCTGGTATAATAGCAAAAACAGAGCATCACCCAATGGGTGAAAAACGGAGATAAAGATGCTATTAACAAAAAAGATGTCACAAGTCA
>JAUWOV010000109.1 GCA_030611945.1 bacterium
ATCCCCAAGAATTTTTCAGTAACTTCCGCAATCAACAGGTTGGAAAAATTTAAGGTGGGAAGGCTTCCTGTTATGGAATGTTCAAATAGCCGAAAAATTGCAGGCATAATAACTCTAAGTGATATTTTAAACAGATTGTTGATTGTTGTCCAATCAATTGCTGAGGAAGTTGAACAGAAAGAAGCAAAAAACACGCAGATCTCTGAAAATTTAATGAGAAAAATTTCTGAAAAATCGCTTAGGTTTGAAGTTAAAGGAGATGACTTTGATAACGCCGGCAGAGCAGCAAGCATAACCAAGAAGTACTTTCAAAAGATTGGGATCAGCAAAGATATTATTCGCAGAATTGCTATAGTCTGTTACGAAGCTGAGATGAATATTTGTATCCATTCATTAGGTGGAGATATAGTTATTAAAACAGATAGTAACAGTATTGTAGTTTGCGCTTATGATAAAGGTCCTGGAATTGCTGATGTTAAACTGGCGCTAAAACCGGGATTTACCACAGCCTCGGAAAAGATAAGGGCATTGGGTTTTGGCGCAGGCATGGGTCTTCCAAATATAAAACGTTGTTCTGATAATTTAGAGATTGAATCTTCTTTAAATACAGGAACAACCTTAAAAGCAAAAATTAATTTAGGAGAGAAAAGATGAAGCTATCTAAGATCATTGATAAATGTAAGCTGGAAAAAATTGATGTATGTTCTGATTGTGAAATTGAGACAGGATATTGCAGCGATTTAATGTCTGATGTTATGGCTCATGCTGCTCAGAATTGCATTTGGGTTACTATACAGGCTCATAAAAACAGTATCGCAGTTGCTCTTATTAAGGATATTCGGGCAATAATATTTACCAACAATGTACCTGTTGAACCTGAGGTAATTGAAAAAGCCAAAGAAGAGAAGATTAATTTACTGAGGACGGCAAAGGATTCCTTTACGGTTTGCGGGGAAATATACGGTATGCTGGAGGTTAAAAACTGAAACGGATTGATTTGCATATCCATTCTGCGCTTTCAGCTTGCTGCGCAGATGAGATGTCGCCGAGGATGATTTTAGATATGGCATTAAAAAGAAATTTAGACGTTGTTTCTATAACTGACCATAATGCCGTTCAGCATTCAATTACAGCCTGTCGGTTAAGCAAAGAAGAACAGGTTTCGGTTATCCCCGGTGTTGAGCTGACAACCAGGGAAGAAGTGCATCTTCTGGCATATTTCCCTGATGTAGAAAGTTTACTAAAATTAGAAAAGAAAATAGATAGTTGTTTACCAAAAGCAAGTAATAATCCAAAATTTTTTGGACATCAGGTGCGTTATGATCTAAGCGGAGAGATTGTTGAACTTGATAGCAAATTAAGGCAGACGGCTCTGGATATGGGATTAGATAAACTTGTTGCCCTTATTCACGAACTTGGCGGACTGGCAGTTCCTGCACATATTAATAAAAACAGGTTCAGCATACTCAGCCAATTGGGTTTTTTAGATTCGGAAGCAAATTTTGACGCAGTGGAGATTTCCAAATTTAAATGGGAAAAAGAAAGTTTTTCTCTGTCGGACACTTTGGATGGATTTCCTGTAATAGCAGGTTCTGACAGTCATGCTGTTGATGACATAGGACTTTTTTTCATGGAAGATATCAATGATGAGATTTGTAGGGGTCGGATTTATCCGACCCGCGGGCTTGATGAATCAAGCCCCTACAACGCGTTAAAAAATTTTCTAAAAAGAAATAAGCAATGAGAGATCTGGCAGACCATTTATTTGACATTCTGGAGAATTCAGTGGCTGCCGGAGCAACTGAGGTTATAGTCATGCTGGGGCTTTCTAATAAACGATTTTCTTATAAGATAAAAGATAATGGCAGAGGCATTGAGAGCGGGGACGTGACTGATCCTTTCGTAACTTCACGAAAAGAACGAAAGGTTGGGTTGGGACTTCCGCTTTTAAAGAAGACAGCAGAAAACACAAACGGATTTCTCAGGATTTCCAGATTAGAAGGGAAGGGAACATTGCTTGAATTTGAGACAGATATATCTCATATTGACGCAAAACCATTCGGCGATCTGGCAAAGGTTTTTACTGATGCCCTGCGTTCCTGGCCGGATGTTGATTTTGAGGTTTTAATAGAGAGAGAAAAAAGCAAAAACGAACAAGTTCTTAATACGAAAGAAATTAGAGAGACTATGGGATGTTCTGATATACAGCATAAAGAAATACAGGATTTCGTTTATCAATCTATTGACAAAGGGCTTAAAAGAATTGGTATTAATACGCAATTCGGTAATTTTTAATCTTACATAAAGGAGAGCTATGAAAAACTTAGAAGAGTTAAAGCGGATAAGAGATAGGGTAAAGAAAAATCTTCAGATGCGGTCGGGAAAACACAAAGTTAGAATTGTTGTTTGCATGGCAACCTGCGGCATTGCTGCTGGAGCAAGGCAAACGATGAATACTCTGGCAGATCTTATTGAAAAGAGCAATAGGGACGATGTTGTAATCACAACTTCCGGCTGCGCTGGATTTTGTGAGCAGGAACCTATGATCCAGATATATACGGAAGATAAGGAACCTGTTGTATATGGAAAGGTTGACTCAAAAGCTGCGGAAGAAATCTTTGAGAAGCATATTCTAAATGGTCAGATTGTAGAAAGATATCTTTTTTCTAAGGGAAAATAATTATGGAATGTCTTTGCAAAGAAAAAGAACTTACCAGTGAACAGAAATATAGCCGGCTTAAAGAGTTCATTGATGAGAACAGGAATAAGAAAGGCTATTTAATTCCTGTGCTTCATAAGGCTCAGGCAATCTTTGGATATCTTTCCCCTGAAGTGCAAAGTTTCGTAGCCATGGAGATGGATATTGCAATAAGTATAGTCGTCGGAGTTGTTACTTTTTATTCCTATTTCAAGCTTTTCCCTGCGGGCAGGCATACTATTACCGTATGTTTGGGAACTGCTTGTTATGTAAGAGGCGCAAAGAAAATATTAGAAGCGCTTGAGAAAAAACTTGGCATT
This sequence comes from bacterium, assembly GCA_030611945.1. Lineage (GTDB taxonomy): Bacteria > JAHJDO01 > JAHJDO01 > JAHJDO01 > JAHJDO01 > JAHJDO01. The sequence goes on from JAUWOV010000109.1 coordinate 3,019, forward strand.
AAGATTGGCGAAACTACTGAAGACAGAAGGTTTTCTCTTGGAGCGCAAAGATGTTTAGGGGCTTGCGGATTAGCTCCTGTCATTATGATTGGCAAAGATATCCATGGTCGGATGTCTGCTCAAAAATTGGATTCAATAATAGAACAATATAAATAAAGGCAAATATCATTATGTATAATTTAAGAACACATGTTCTTCTTTGCTACGGAGGCGCATGCATTTCTTCCGGCGCTGAAAGTCTTAAGGAAGCAATGGAGAAAGCAATAAACGAAGTTGGCATTCAAAATGAAGTTGATGTTATTACTACCGGATGCATGGGAACCTGCGAGTTAGGTCCGATTATGATTGTTTATCCTGACGGAGTATTTTACCAGAAGGTTAAACCCGAAGATGCCGAAGAAATCGTCCGCGAACATCTGCTAAAGGGAAGAGTGGTTAAGCGTCTTTTCTACAAAAAGCCAAAGACTGAAGAAATGGTGGAAATGTTCAATGATATTGATTTCTTTAAGCTTCAGAAAAAAACAGCTCTCAGGAATTGCGGGATTCTCAATCCGCTTGATATTGAGGAGTATATTGCTGCTGACGGATATATGGCTCTGGGAAAAGCGTTGACGGAAATGACTCCCTGTAAAGTTATTGAAGAAATCAAAAGATCAGGGCTTAGAGGACGTGGAGGAGCAGGATTTCCAACCGGTTTAAAGTGGGAACTCACTGCTGCATCCAGAGGAAAACAGAAGTATGTGGTATGTAACGCTGATGAAGGTGATCCCGGCGCTTTCATGGACAGAAGTATTTT
>JAUWOV010000001.1 GCA_030611945.1 bacterium
TAGTGTAGGAACGCATACTATTTTTATTGGTAAAGTCGCAGAAGCCGAAGTGCTTAAAGGGGGAGAACCAATGACTTATGCCTATTATCATAAGATTAAAGGAGGCAGGCCGCCCAAAACAGCACCAACATATATTAAAGAGAAATAGATAAAATCGGAGAAATATGATGACAAAATATAAATGCACTGTTTGCGGGTATATTTATGATCCGGCAGAAAACAATAATGTTACATTTGAAGATTTACCGGACGATTGGGTTTGTCCGGTTTGCGGAGTTGATAAGGATAAATTTGAGAAGTTATGAAGGAATTGACTCCTGAAGTCCGAAATCTTATTTTAGATTATGGGGAGAAAAAGTCCAAAATAGGAAAACGATTAAAGGAGTTCAAGGAAGTCTGGAAGCAGCCTGATAAGCAAATATTCAGCGAACTTTGTTTTTGTCTATGCACTCCGCAATCAAAGGCAATTTATTGCGGCAGTGCTATTTCTGCTCTTGAGAAAAAAGAAATTCTTTTCAAGGGCAATACCCCTCAGATAAGAAGAGGTTTAAAAGCTGTTCGTTTTCCCAATAATAAGACTTGTTATATTATGGAAGCGCGTAAACTTTTTACCGTGAATGGTATTATTAAAATAAAAAACAAAATTGATAAAAATAATATTTTTGAAACTCGTCAGTGGTTTGTCCGCAATGTAAAAGGATTAGGCTTTAAGGAAGCTAGCCATTTCCTAAGAAATATCGGTTTTGGCGGTGATTTTGCCATACTTGATGTGCATATACTGCGTAATCTCGTAAAATATAAAGTCATAAAAGAACTTCCAAAGATTATAAGCAGGAAAGTATATATAGATATTGAAAGTAAGATACGAAGGTTTTCTAAAAAGATAGATATCCCAATGGATGAACTTGATATTTTGTTTTGGGCAAAACAAACAGGGTACATATTCAAATGAAGAAAACCGAAAAAAGCTTTCCCCTGTTTTCCCTTTATGGTTTGAGGATGGTGGTGTATAATTGTAGATAGAATGGCAAAACAATTATTTTTGAAGACACTATTCTCGAGCACTTTGAATTTGAAGAAGAGAAAGCAACAGTAAACGAGATAAAGTTTATAGAAGATTTACGGCAAGAGCACGTCGATGTGCTTAAAAAGCTCGACCAATTTAAAAAAATAAGTTCTGAGTGTAGTCCTGAGTCGGATGGGAAACAGATAGATACAGTGATAAATTTTAGCAGGGAAATATTACAGATAATAATTGACCATATCCAAATAGGGAAAATTTTGTTAAAATAAGAATGTTGGTATGAGAAAAAATCTAAAATCGAAATAATTTTACGGGATATAAACGGGATATTGAGAGATTACATTGAGTTATCTTCAGTGACAGATAGTGACAAAGATTTATTTCTGTAACTACCTGTGTTGCCAACTGTTGCAATGTAAGTTATTGGGGAAGAGGAACTTAAGAAAACCGGTCATTTAGTGTCCCTCCCTCTCCGCCAGCTTGTTTAATATCAAGGCGCTTGATTATTTAACACCTATGAGATATATTGAGAATCACAAAATGGAGGATTTATGAAAGAATATACTAGCGAGAAAATAAGAAATATTATTCTAGTAGGACAGGCGAGATCCGGCAAGACTTCTCTTGCAGAAGCAATTCTACATAATTCAGGGGGTTCAAACAGACTGGGCAAGGTAGATGAAGGATCAAGTAATTTTGATTATACTCCTGAAGAAACACAAAGAATGACAACAATAACTTCAAAGGTTTGCGCATGTGAATATAATGATAGCAAAATAAATGTTATTGATACTCCTGGATATGCCGACTTTAGAGGAGAGATGAACTCTGCGCTTAGAGTTGTAAATAATGTAATAATAGTATGTGACTCTACAATAGAAGTTAGCTTGAAGAGTGAAAGAATCTGGAAAATGGTAAAGTCTGAAGCTTCAAGCAGACTGATTTTTGTGAATAAAATAGATAAAGATGGTTCAAGTTTTTTCAAAACTATTGAGTCTGCCGCAAAAATATTCAAAGAAAGAGTTATCCCTCTACAGATTCCGATAGGAGAAGGATCATCTTTTGGCGGGATTATTGACCTACTAAGTATGAAGGCAATACAGGGTTCAAAAACAGAGAATATCCCTGAAGCTCTTTTAGATCAAGCAAATCAATATAGGGGAAAACTAGTTGAAGCGCTTGCTGAAAGTGATGATGCCTTGACAGAAAAATATCTTGAAGGAGGGAAACTTTCTCAGGACGAACTCTCCAATGCATTAAGTAAAAGCATTCAATCAGGATTATTTATTCCGGCAATGTGCGGTTCTGCATTGAATAACGCTGGGATAAAATTGCTTACAGACTTAATAACATCTTCTATGCTGTCTCCTGTTGTAGATGGTACTGTATCAGGGAAAAAGCCGAGTACAGATGAAGTCGTAGAAAGAAAGGCGTCGGATTCGGATCCATTCAGCGCTTTGGTCTTCAAAACAGTATCCGAGCCTCATCTCGGAGAGCTAAGCTTTTTCAGAATATATTCAGGCACGGTATCTTCTTCATCAGATGTTTATAATTCTGCCAGAAGGGAGAAAGAAAGGCTTGGACAAATTGTGCAAATGCAGGGAAAGAATAAAATAGATGTAGATAAATTACATGCAGGAGATATTGGAATAGTTGCTAAACTGAAAAACACGAAAACAGGTGATACTTTGTGTGACTCCGGAAATCCTATAGTTTTCCCCCCTCCTAAATTTCCTTTATCAATTATATCATTTGCAATTAAGCCTGAAACAAGAAAAGACGAAGATAAAATTGGTACAGCTTTGACTAAATTAAAAGAAGAAGATCCAACATTAAGAGTGGAAGTTGATAAGGAATTCGGACAAACAATCATTTCCGGGCTTGGAGAGCTTCATTTGGAGGTTATTGCAAGTAAACTGGCAAAAAAATTTGGCGTGAGCGTTAGTATGGAAAAACCAAGAATTCCGTATAGAGAAACAATAAGGAAATCTGCAAAGGGTCATACTAAATACAAAAAGCAGTCCGGAGGGCGCGGACAGTACGCTGAGGTGTATATTGAGGTTAAACCTCTGAAAATCGGCAAGGGATTTGAGTTTATTAATAAGATAGTTGGAGGCGCTATCCCTGCTAAATTTATTTCTTCAGTTGAAAAGGGACTAAAACAGGCGATTCAAAAGGGAGCTTTGGCTGGTTATCCTGTCGTGGACTTGAGTGTATCGCTATATGACGGAACGTTTCATAACGTTGATTCCTCTGATATAGCTTTTCAAATAGCTGCATCTATGGCGTTTAAAGAGGCTATGATAGCGGCACATCCTGTACTTACAGAACCTATCATGGAGACGGAGGTAACGGTTCCATCTCAATATATGGGAGATGTTAATGGAGACATGAACTCCAGACGCGGAAGAATTATTGGAATTGACACAGATGGCAGCGCTCAAACAATAAAAGCGAATGTACCTTTGGCGGAACTCTATAAATATGCAATGGATCTTAAATCTATGACACAGGGGGGCGGTACTTACAGCATGCATTTTTCGCATTATGAACAGGTTCCCGCGCAAATAAGCAGTAAGGTTGTTGAAGAAACAGAAAAAATGAAGAAAGGATAGAGAATATATGTCTGGTCATTCAAAATGGGCATCTATTAAACATAAGAAGGCGAAAGTTGATGCGCAGCGCGGAAAGACATTTACAAAGCTTATCAAGGAGATAACTGTTGCTGCGCGCAGTGGAGGAGGCGATATCAACGCTAATGCCAGACTAAGAAGCGCTATTCAGGTAGCAAAGGACGCAAACATGCCTGCGTCAAATGTAGAACGCGCAATTAAAAAAGGAACAGGGGAATTACCCGGAGTAAACTACGAAGAGCTTACGTATGAAGGATATGGCCCTGCCGGAGTAGCTATTTATGCAGAACTTCTTACTGATAATAAGAATCGTACAGCTGCTGAAATAAAACATGTTTTCTCAAAAAGCGGCGGGCATCTTGCTGAAGCAGGAAGTGTAGCGTGGATGTTTGAGAAAAAGGGCTTATGTCATGTTAAGAAGGAAGTTATAAGTGAAGATAGACTCATGGAGATTGTTTTAGACGCTGGTGCTGAAGATATGACCACAGAAAGTGATTTTTACGAGGTCATAACTAATCCTCAAACTTTTGAACAAGTGAAGACAGCAATTCTGAAAGAAGGCATCACCCCTGAACTGGTAGAAATAAGCATGATACCTAAGAGCACGGTTCCCGTTACAGAGAAAAAGGCGGAACAGATGCTTCATCTTATGGAAGCCCTTGAGGATCATGATGACGTGCAGCATGTTTATGCAAATTTTGATATTTCTGATGAGGAAATGGAAAATATATAGTGCGCATTCTTGGTATTGACCCGGGCGTTGCCAGAACCGGTTATGCAGTTATAGAATCTCAGCAGGGGAAAGATTCTCTTCTACCTTTGAGATTTGGATGTATAGAGACATCAAAAGATGAGCCGTTTTTTAATCGTCTCAAGATAATTTACAGAAAAGTCTCTGATATAATAAAAAAGTATGATCCTGATGTTCTTGGCATTGAGGAACTGTTTTTTTGCAAAAATGTAAAAACCGCTCTTCAGGTAGGACAAGCAAGGGGAGCGATTATAGTAGCCGGTGTTAACGCTGATCTTGAAATAGCATCCTATACGCCTTTGGAGGTAAAGCTGGCTATAGTTGGATATGGAAAAGCATCCAAACAGCAGGTTCAGTTTATGGTAAGAAAACTTTTGCATCTCAAGGAAACACCAAAGCCCGACGATGTGGCTGATGCTTTAGCTATTGCCCTGTGTTACATAAATCGATCAGTATCTAGAGGAAGAAGTGATAGGATACATAGAAGGAAAGTTATCGGTTAACTTTAAATAGCTGTAGGTCACCTTTCCACAAAAAATATTTTCCACTGATAGAGAATTACTTACTTGTGTGTTATGACAATTTATAGTATATTTTTATTGTCATCTAGAAGGAGGATGAGGAGCGATGAGTAGCAATTTGATTCTATCATTTCAACATTCAGGCTGGGTCGGAAGAATAATTGTTCTTTTATTGTTTGCAATTTCTGTAGTATCATGGACTATAATAATCATAAGATTTAAGGCAATTAGGAAAGCAGAAAAAGCATCCAAGCAATTCTTAAAAATATTTCGTAACTCTTCCTCTGAAAATGTGTTTAATCTGTACATTAAAAGAAACGAAGAATACAAGTTTTCTCCTGTATTTCAAGTCTATAAACAGGGATGTGAGAAAGTTAATTCTATGGGGGAAGATATTACTGTCTCAGATTTAAAATACATAGAGAAGACACTGTTAAGTTCAGTTAGTGATTCATTCTTCAACCTGGAGAAATTCTTAGGATTTCTTGCAACAACTGCAGGAGTCAGCCCTTTTATAGGACTTTTGGGCACTGTATGGGGCATACTTAATGTCTTCCTGCAGGTCAGTTTACAGGGAACCGCAAGTATTGGAACTGTTGCTCCTGGAGTTGCTGAGGCGCTGATAACAACTGTAGCAGGGCTGGTAGTAGCAATCCCTGCTCTGGTTGCATACAATTTCTTCTCAAACCAGTTAAGAGTGTTATCAATAGAGACGGATAATTTCGTGGAGGAATTTCTTTCTCTTGCAGAAAGGAAATTAGTTAGGGCACAGAACCTGTGAAAAGCAGATTATATTCATACACTCCGATCAGCCAGATAAATATTACAAGTCTTGTTGATGTTACAATGGTTCTTTTAATTGTTTTTATTTTGATTACTCCGATTATGCTTCATGGAATCAATGTCCAGCTTCCACAATCATCATCTGAAAGAATGAATGTTTCAAAGGATGCTGTTACAATCAGTATATCAAGGTACGGCAGTCTGTATCTGGATAATGCCAAGGTAACATATGAATCCTTAAGAAAACGGCTAAAAATAATTGTTGGATCAACTCAAAATACATGTGTAATAATTAAAGCTGATAAATCCGTTAAATATGGTGAAGTAGTTAAAGTTCTTGATATCGTCAAAAAATCAGGCATCTCAAGAGTTGGACTTCCAACCAGAGTTCGTAATATACGCCGCTGAATATGAAAAAAGCTCTGTTAATATCCCTAAGCGTTCACATAAGCATTATTTTATTAATAGTTCTTATTGCAATTGTAAAACACAAAACATCAAAGCTTGAAGTTCCGCAATTCGTTCAATTAACTCCAGATATAGAACAGGTTGAAAAACCGACTAAGACTTTAAGGCAATCTTCTCGTCCCAAACCAGTTCGGAGGCTAAAAAAGACCTCAGACACACGCAAACTAAGGACAAAAATACTTACAAGAATTAAAGCTATGGACAAATCTGATTCGGCAAAACGTATTTCCATTAAAAAAGAGAAGACAGTAAAATCTCTACAGCCTGTAAGCAAAGAAGATGTGCATATCAGCGCTGGAAGATTTCCTTATCTGTGGTATTTAACCGTAATAAAAACTAAGTTGTCAAATGCATGGATACCGCCGAGTGAATATGTAATACAAAAAGAGGGGACATATGTTACAGTTAGCTTTACACTTAATAAAAATGGCACTATAGACAATGTGAAAGCAAAGCATTCTTCTGGCATAAAATTACTTGATAATTCAGCACTAGATGCTGTAAAGTCAGTAGGAACTCTACCTGCTCTTCCTTCAGAATGGAAAGAAGAATATTTAGATGTTAGCATTATTTTTAAAACACTATGAAAAACATTAACTTCAATTTGTTAAAACTATGTGCCTATGTGCCTATGTGCCTATCTATTTTTTGTTCTTATCCCTGTTTTTCCTCAGAAGTTCAGCTGAGCATATCTAAAGAATCCGCAAAGAAACTAAATCTGCTCATTGAGACTTTCGCTGTTGAAGGAGCCAAGTCTGATACAGAATTAGAAAAAGCAATTTATACTGGTTTGTCAAAACATTTGAAGTACTCCGGGCATTTTTCCGTACAAAAACTGGTTTCAAAAGACACAGAATTAGTAATTAAAGGCTCTTATAAAATAAAAAAAGAGAAACTTGTTCTTATAACAAAGATATATTCTCCATCAGCAAACCATGAAATATTTGCCAGAAAATATCAAGGACTAATCCATCAGTCCAGCTTATTAATAAAAACTATTGCCAGTGATATTATAGAAAAGGTTACCGGAGAAAAAAGCATTGTATTCTCAAGGGTTGCCTATACTTCTTCTGATAAGACGGGCGTAAAACAAATATATTTAATAGATTATGATGGGGAAAATAGAGAGAAAATCACTTCAGGAGATTATAATAACATTGAACCTTGCTGGTTCCCTGATCGCGCTAAGATTGCATACACCTCATATAAGAATGGTTATCCTGGAATATTTACCTGCAATCTGAAGAATCGCAAGAAAGAAGCTTTGATTTGTTATCCGGGAGTTAATGCAGCCTCTGCTATCTCAAATGACGGCAAGAATATGGTCTTAATACTAAGCAAAGATGGAAATCCGGAATTATATAAAGTTTCCCTGCCTGATTTACTTCTTAAGCGACTAACAGCTTCTCGAGCAGTAGAATCAAGTCCAACATGGTCCCCCAGATAACCAAAAAATAGCATTTGTCTCAGATCGCAAAGGAACTCCTCAAATATACATACATTATTTAACTGATAATAAGACAATCAGGCTTACATTTGATGGAACGTATAACACAGATCCTTGCTGGTCTCCAGTCTCTAATAAGATTGCTTACGCGTCAGTGAAAAATGGGAATTTCCAAATCTATATAGCTAATTTGGACGTTTATGGAGTTTATCAGTTGACATATGAACCGCATCATCATGAGAATCCTTCTTGGGCTCCTGACGGGAGACATATTGTTTACAGCGTTACAAAGAATTTCAGATCATATTTGGAAGTAATGGATGTCATAACAGGAGAGAAATATAGATTAACCTCTCCGGGACATAATGCGTTAGAACCTGCATGGTCAAGGTGATGTTTACAAATAAAGTTCCTGTAGAAAATGAAGAGCCTTTCTAACGGTAATATTTCCTATTTGCCGTTCGCGTTTTAGGTGTTTCACCACCTGAACACCGGGAATATTGTATTTTGAAGAAAAATATGTCAATTGTTTGCTGATAGAAGAATCACTGACTTTGACTTCAATGAACTGTTCAGCAGTATTTTCTCTGATAATGCAAAAATCAACCTCCCGGCCGTCTTTGGTTCTGATATACCTTAGACTGTACGATTCGCCCAGATAGTCCTGTTTGGCGTATACAGCCTTAAGCAAACAGAGCCCTACCATGTTTTCAAACTGAACTCCTATATCTCCTTTTACCATTCCTGTATCAAAAAAATAAATCTTTGGTTCTTTGAGCAAAGATCTGCCAATATTTTTTGCAAAAGGAATGACTCGAAAAATAATATACAGCGCCTCAAAAATCTGAATATATTTTTTAACCGTATTAGGTGAAACACCGACATCCTGAGCAATAGAAGAATACGAAACCGGTGAGCCAACCCTTTGGCGCAGCAATTCTAAAACAAGCTGTATGGCCTTAAAATCGTGTATTTTTTCAAAATCAAGTATATCAGTGCGAATAAGACCATCAACATACTGCATCCGCCATCGTTTGCTATCTGTGTCATGTTCAAAAAGAAATGGTTCAGGAAACGCGCCGCGCGTAATGAAACGGTCAAGATCCTGTGCATAGGAAGTCGACAAAAGTTCTCGTGGCGAAAATGGCAGCAACCGATGGATAAAAAATCTGCCGGAAAGTGAATCTCCTGATTGACGAAAAGTATCTAATCGGGCACTGCCTGTTACAATAATCTTAAGCCATTCTTTCTTGGTATCATAAACTCCTTTCAAATAGTTTTTCCACTCAGGCATTTTATGAATTTCATCCAAAATCAGTAATTCAGTTGAATCAAGCCATGCCTCATCGTGGATTATTTTTCTATCTTCCAGACGATCATAATTTAAATACGCGGTATTTTGAAATGATGCTGCAATCTCATTTGCCAGCCATGTCTTGCCAACTTGACGAGGGCCTACAATAAAAACCATTTTCTTTGTCAGATCATTTAAAATATTCTTTTTTTGCCAACGATCCATAGCGACTATTTTGCATTGTTTTTCGATAAAGTCAAGACTATTTTGCATTACCTATGGCTACAGATCTATTTTGTTTTTGTTGTCCATAATGATATAATCTAACCTAAATTTTATTAGAATCTGAATAAGGCACAAAGAAAAAGATAAAGATATAGTCAAATTATGAAAAACACAATAACGAAATCTGTAATTTTAGTGTTCTTACTCCTGAGCTTCTGCAGCTTAAACCCGGTCTATTCTGCTCCAAGAAAATATAAATCAGCAATACTTATGGAAGCAGAGACAGGAAAAATACTCTTTGGAAGAAGTATGCACAGAAAATTGCCTCCTGCTTCAATGGTTAAGATGATGCTTGCGCTCATTGTTATGGAAAAAGTCAAACGCTGTGAGGTTAGTCTAAATGATAAAGTAAAGGCATCAAGACATGCAAGCATGATAGGCGGCTCACAAGTATATTTGAGGGAGGGAGAAGTTTTTACATTAAGAGATATGATGAAAGCCATTATGATAAAATCTGCGTGTGACGGGGCTGTTGCAGTTAGTGAGCATATAAGCGGCAGCACCAGGAAATTCCTTATATTAATGAATAAGAGAGCGTCTGAACTTAAAATGAATGATACTATATTCAAAACTACAAGCGGGCTTCCAAAAGTCCAGAATGGTCATAGCGGAGATATGTCCTCTGCCTATGACATGGCGATTCTGGCAAGAGAATTGGTTAAATATCCAACGGTACTTGAATGGACTAATACAAAAACAGACACATTCAGAAATGGCAAGTTTATTTTAACTAATACGAACAAGCTTCTTAAAACATTTCCTGAGCTTGACGGGCTGAAAACAGGTTATTACCGAAGAGCAGGCTGGAGTTTCACCGCTACTGCAAAAAAAGACAATATGAGGCTCATTTCTGTAGTTATGGGCTGCCCTACGAAGAAACTACGGTTTGATAAAACAAGAGAAATCCTGGATATGGGGTTTAAAAATTATACGAAAGTGTGTCTGGTGAAAAAAGGAGATGTTGTTTTTGAAAATGTTCCAATTATAATGGGAGACAGAAGATACATTAATGGCATTAGCAATAAAGACATAACATTAGTCATAAGAAAAATAGACAAAAAGAAGATTGTTAAGCAGAAAATCTTATTTGATAGAATACAAGCGCCTGTTGAAAAAGGCCGTAGAATTGGATGTATGCTGATAAAAATGGACAAAATGACAATGGCTGAAGCAAGTATAATTGCAAACGAGAAAGTTAATCAAATCAGCAGATTTAGATGGTTTTTAAGAGAATATGTTTATTAATATCTTCTTGTATTTGTCTAAACCTTATAAAATTTTTCTGCATTGTCATGAAAAAGTTTTTTTTGTTCTTCATATAACTAAAATTATAGTTTTATAATTGCCTTAATTGAATCTCCTTTTCTTGCTTTTTTAAATGCTTCTTCCCATTTATCAAGAGTATATAAGTCTTTAGTAAATGGATTTAGATTCATCTTTTTATTTGAAACCATAGATAAACATCTTTCCCAGCTTAAATAATCAGAACTATAACTAAAGAATATATTTACAGCTTTTAATATTAAGTTCATCCACGGCGCGTTTATTTTATCAGAACATAATCCTAATGCGCAAAATCTTCCATTTTTCCGTATAATATCAAATCCCTGCATTATTCCATTAGGTGAACCGGACAGTTCAATAACAACATCTACTCCAATATTATTTGTTGAATCCATAATAATCTTTACAGGATCTTCCTTTCTAACATTTATTACTCTATCTGCGCAAAAACGTTTTGCGGCCTTAAACCTTATTTTTTCATCAGCATTAATCCCAGTCATAAATACTTTTGATGCACCATTTGCTTTTACCATTTGTAGCGCAAGAAGCGCAATAGGCCCGCATCCAATAATAGCAACAACATCATCCAGTTGAATTTTTGTTTTTTCAAAAATAGCATATGCAGCAATAGCCATTGGTTCTATTAAACATGCTTCCTTATAGCTAACATTATCAGGTATTTTATGAATAAGTAAGGCAGGCATTGTTATATATTCGGCAAATGCACCATTAACTCCATAACCGGGCGCTTTCTTTTTTGAGCATAAATGCCGATTCCCTGTCATGCAATATCTGCAAGCACTGCATGCTTTAGTATGCTGCTCGCTGACTACCCTATCTCCATATTCCCAATTTTTAACTTTGCTGCCTGCTTTATCAATCACACCTGAAAATTCATGCCCTATAATAACCGGAGGATTGTATGGAAACTTATCATCCATAATTTTTATATCCGTACCGCACACACTGGTATACTTTATTTTAATTCTAACTTCAGATTCGTCAGGTTCCGGCACGGGGACATCTCTTATTTCTAAAAACCCTTTACCTTTTTTATACTTAACTAAAGCTTTCATAATTATTGTGTATAAATGTTTATTTATAATCCTCTATAATTTTATTTTTAATTTCTATAATTTCATTCTTATTGCCCATAAATGCCCATACTTCACTAATATCACTAATTTCGTTCCCTTTTTTCATAGATACTGCCGGACTATGATACTCCATTTCGCCAAAACCGCCGAGTTTACCGTCGTCTACATAAACCTGTTGAACATATCCTTTGTTATTTAAATCATCTACAGATACATCATAATATTCTGATTCATCATATACAGAAAATTTTCTAACAATTATAAATGCTGGGTCATTATTCAAATTTTCATACAGCATAATGCCAAGGGAATTGTTTGCTTTTATTGAAAATTTAAAACTGGTTGATGTCTTTACTTCAGTTATAAGAGTGTTATTCCTTATATGATATTTTGATTTATTTATAAAATCTTTTGGTTTTACATTATGTCTGATAGGTATAATGATTTTTCCATTGCCCTGCACTTGTAGTATATTCCATATTGCCGGATTAACATTGTTTTTCCCATTGCCGGAATATTTTAATGATGATTTCATAATATATCCGGCATAACTACATTCATTAAATGGTTTAAAAGGAGGTTGACTGCAAAGTTCAATATTTTTTCGTATTGTAATATTAATATATTCCTTTATTCTATGAAACAACAGATTCATCTCTGTTTCAAAAACAACTTTATTTTTTTCTATTTTTAGTATTTTATATGCTGCAGGATCCATTGATTTTTGTACATTATAAGTATCATTTGCTTTTTTACTATTATCGATATTAGTATCAACCTCAGGTGATATCCATGTGCGATCTCCTCCAATATTTACCCAGCCTGGTTTTGTAAAAAACTCCTTTGAAGAATCTATAGACAAAATTCGGTTATTTACCCATAAAAGATTATTGATTTTATCAGGAGCAAGCCCTATAACACGCCCTCCAAAAGGTAGTATTAGTAATTTCTCATCCAGTAATACCATGCTTTGATTTATTTTTTTTAGTTTGTTAATTAATTCTTTCATTATAGCGTCTCTATTTACCTGAATTATTTGCTAATAAACTCAAAACAGGGAAGCCCGCATATATTAGTCTTAAGACGAAACAGCCCTCCTGCATGAGGTTGATTTTTAATTTCATTCTCTTTTAATAAAAACGAAGCAGTAGTAATATATAACTCATTCAGGTTATCCCCTCCAAATGTACACGATGTTACATTTTGAACGGGAAGCTTTATGTATTCTAATAATTTCCTATTTAAAGGATCCCATCGTGATACACCCCAGCCTCCGAAAAGCGCAATCCAAAGCATTCCTTTTTCATCAATTGTCATTCCATCAGGATATCCCATTAATTCGGGTATTTTTATAACAGTTCTTTTATTTGCTATATCACCGCTTTTATTATCATAATCAAAAGATACTATCTCTCTTGTGGGAGTATCAATATAGTACATTTTTTTCTTATCAAGACTCCAGACTAAACCATTTGATACACTAACTCCGCTAAGCATTTTATGAAGTTTTAGATCTTTACCAATTCTATATAAATTTGCATTTCCTGCTTTATTATCCATTGATAGAGAACCAACCCAAAAACGTCCGGATGGGTCACATTTACCGTCATTTGCTCTGTTTTCAGGAATATCTTCCTCAAAAGCAATTAATTTCTTCAATTCCTTTTTTTCAGTATTATATTCAGCTATACTATTTTCTAAGGCAAGTATTAGTTTCCCTTTTGATGCAGGGACGACTGTTCCTATACGTTCGCCAATATCATACGTTTTATTCTCTCTAGTTCCGGGATTATATATATGAAGTTCCCCTTTTTCTATATCTACCCAGTATAGAAATCTTTTTTTATAATCCCAGAATACTCCTTCTCCAAGATCCGCTTTGATATCTAATACCAATTCAATTTCTCTTTTCATATTTTATTTTCTATCCCCGCCTTCAAGGTTGCTTGATTTATAAGGCTCGCGGCTTATTAACTGGCTTGTCATACCGCCGTCAGCAAGAATATTGGTGCCGGTAATATAGCTTGCATCATCGCTGCAAAGAAAAACCGCTGTTTTGGCAATTTCTTCAGGATGGCCTACTCTACCCATAGGTATATTAGATTTCCAGAATTTCATGCATTCTTCAATATTGGGAGCGGCATTTTTAATATCATCCCATATTTGTGTGTCAATGAGTCCGGGAGAAAGAGCATTTACACGGATATTTCTGTCTGCATACTCCACTGCCATTGATTTTGTTAAACCAACAATTCCCCACTTACCTGCATCATAAGGTGCTGCTCCTGGAAGGCATGCCTTTGTATGCACTGTAGTTATATTTAAAATACATCCTTTTTTTGCGTTTATCATATGAGGAATACAGTAATAAGAGCATAGATATGTGCCTCGCAAATCAGTATTAATTACACGGTCCCAATCTTTCGGCTCTGTTTTTTCAAAAGGCTTTACAAAATTTACTCCTGCATTATTTACAAGAATATCAATGCGCCCATTTTTTTCTATTACTTGTTGAACCATTCTTTTTACATCATCTTCTTTTGATACATCACATTTTATAAAAACTGCTTTACCTCCCTCTGCGCAGATCCCATTAACAACAGACTCTCCGTTATCTCTGCTCCTTGAGCTTGCATAAACCATAGCGCCTTTTTTTGCAAAAGTTTTTGCTATGCTTTTCCCAATCCCCCTTCCTGTACCAGTTATAACCGCAATTTTATCTTTTAACATCATAAAGCACCTCCTCATTTATAATTTGGTATTGTCAAAATATTATTAAAAATTAGATTGCCTCCCCCCCCTACCTCATATGTTCAGATTATTTACCTGTTGAAATCCAGATCGGGCTTGACCATGCCATATGACCATCTGCCTGGGTAACCCGCATGTAATAATAAGTGTTTTTATTGAGCCGTTTTTTATCCACATACTCCAGAGTCACGGATTTTTCCCCCGGTTCTTCCGTATGAATATTCTGATTATTCCTGATGATCTCTACTTTTTCAAGTTTCTCCGTGCCTGATACTGATACTGATATTTTTATCGGCAATGCCGGATTGTCCACAGAGAATTCTTCTCCCATAAGATGTCCATTTAATTCAATATCTATAAGTATTCTGGCACCTGTTGTGGCGTAACACCGCCGTTTTCTCAAGGCGTTGAATATTCCTTCTCTGCTCAATTCTTCAGTGATAACCGCTGTAAGGCCGCTTCGCTTGTATTTAAGAACAGGCGGAGGGTCTTCATTTGTCTTTAAATAACTGTTATGTTCGCTTAAGCGGGTGTCAATAGTTTCGTTCATCTCACTGCCCGGTCTTGAAATATGTGTATCTGAGCCGGCAGTAAATCCTAATTTGTATCCTCGCGCTAATGCATCCTGGACATAATTGCCTTTCTCTGTTTTATAAAGAGGGTAGGGGCATCCATAGTATTCCGAGCATCCATGTTTGGAATATATCTCCACCAACATTTCCATCTCTTCGTCATGATGATTCCAGTCAGTGCCCGGCACAGCCCATCCTATCGGATAACCTGGATGATGCGGAATCGTGATAGCGTTTTCTTTTTCCGATAATGTCTTCCAGAGTTTTTCCGGGGTATCCGCCTCTTTTCTGTAATGATGGTAAAGAGGTCTCCCATCGGAAGAATAATACACATTCTTATGTCCGAAATTTTTGTCGGGTGTAGAGCCAATGCCAGGCAGTGTCCATTCATTCCCTAACAGCGTGACGAATTTTCCACACTCGTTATACCTGAACGTAGTATACGAGATAATGCTCCAGGCAGTCTCATTATTTTGCCAAAAACTGTCTATCGGCAATTTGAACTTACCCAGTCCTCCGCATACGGCGTTTCTATTTGAAGAGACAAGATAAGAGGCATGGTCAGCTATAGCGCAAAAGTCCAGATTTTCCACATCCCGACCATACTGATAATAATAGTCCGGACTCTCCAGGCCATCAGAAAGAAAGGTGTGTCCGTGTATTTCTCCCCAATAGACATTGTGTTCTTTATCATCTTCCCTGCATTGGACGGGATTGCTGGCAGCGACAAGATTATTCCCGGTATCTTTGGCTGTTATAGTGTGCAGTCCCGGAGAATTAAAAACAGCATCAAATCTGTGTTTACCCTTATCATTTGGTATAAAAGCGTAATCTTCAGGTAATCGAACGTTTTTATCACTGCTCACAAAACTTACCCTGCCGGTATATCCAGACGCGGGATTCCCGAATCTGTCAAAAGCCCTTAAAACAAAGCTGAACGGTAATCTTGCTTTCGGGGTGGAATCCGCCACAAGGCTTAGCTGGACAGCCTTATCCGAAATCACATCCAGTCGGGAAATATCTTCCAGTCTCTCGTATTCATCATTGCCATACTGGTCTATCCAAACATTAAAAAGGACATTATGTGTAAAAGGCTTCATTGTATGCCCGGGGCATCTGCTCGTCCGATCTCCAAAGATGACAGTGACGGCATCGCCTTCTTTCAGGCAGCCATCTTCAATTTTTAGCTCAACACCCTTAAACATTATAGTGTCAACACAATTCAAAGAAACCGCGGCAACGCCTGAAATCTTAGCGCTAAGATATTCCGCTTTATCCGGATGGTCTGTTTGAGGGGGATACATGCATTCTCTCCCGTAAGCCATTATTCTTATTTTACCACCAGCATGAACCTCCTCTGACAGTGTTATTTTGATCTGCCAAGTTATTTGCCTGCCAACAATAGCGGGTTCCTTGCCCAAAATGGAAACCTTGCTGAATTTTATTTTTTTGCTTTCTAATGACATTTTTATTTCTCCTGTTTCTATTTCATCCTCTTTTTATAAAACACATTCAACACAATCTGTGACTGTCTTTGAATAATTTCTTTAAATTTTGCAAATCTTCACTGTACCCAGATAGGACTTGCCCAGGCCAGATGACCATCTTCCTGTGTTACCCTTATATAGTAAAAAAGAATTCGGCGTTGATTCACAGTATTTGACAGAGAAATATTCGCAATATTTTCACTATCAATATATTCAACTTCCTCTATCTCACTTTTCCCTCTATAAGTGTGAATATCAATATTGTTTCTCACAATATCAATCTTTTTAATCTTTGCTGTTCCTGCCACTTTTACCTGAATCTTCCTCTTTTTATTATTTCCCCCTTCATTTGCTTTTGTTGTTTCACCCATCATGTGCCCGTTTAATTTAAACTCCAAAATTATTCTCGCCCCTGTAGTTGCATAACAACGTCTGTTCATCATCGCGTCGAAAATTGCCTCTCTGGTCAGATTTTTAGCGAGAAACGCGGTGAGTCCGCTTCGGCGGCATCTAAGTATGTCCTGTGCGTCTGCGCCGGGACGTGACCAATGTGTATCCGAACCAGCTGTAAAGCCTAACTTGTATCCGCGGGCTAAAGCTTCCTGGACAAAACCGCCTGGCTTATATCCGCCAACCGGATTTGGGTTGCCACAATACTCACTCGCACCCCATAATGAGTATATTTCCACCAACCTTTCTATATCCTCGTCATGATGTGTCCAATCAGCTCCAGAGACAATTCTCTTAAGATAGCATGGCGGTTCCGGATTTACAGGTAAAGAGGTATGATGCGAAATTGTTACGGCTTGTTTGTTTTTTAATAAGTTCCAGAGCCTTTCAGGAGTATTGCTTTCCCGGTTAATATGAGAGTACATAGGCTCGTCATCAGATAGATAATAAACATTTTTATGGCCAAAAGCCATGCCTTCCGGAGTATAACCATGCCCTGATGTCCATTCATATCCCAGTAAAGTTGTAAATTTCCCCGGTTTATTAAATCTGTCTGTTTCATATTTAATTATTGCCCAGGCATCTGTTGGATTTGACCAGAACGGTGTTACTTGAGGCTCATCAATATTCTGTGTTGTTTCTGTTTCAATTCTTCCCTCGATTAATCTGCCGCCGGACATGTGTGTATCATGATCAGTAATGGCACAAACATCCAATCTTGATACATCACGACCGTAGCGATAGTAAGAATCAGGTGTTTTTAAACCGTCGCTCATTAATGTCTGCCCGTGTATTTCTCCCCAGTAAATCTTGTAATGAAGTTCCTGTTTCGCAATCTCAATTATGTTGGATTTTCCTGATAGATTGGTTTTTTTATCAACAACTTCGATTTGTTCTAACCCCGGAGTATTCGCTTTTGCTTCAAATAGATGAAGTCCTTTATCTTTATTAGTAAAAGTGTATTTTTCTGGCAAAATCATGCCGACATTGCCGAAAAACTCCACAACCCCTCTGTAGGAAACAGATACATTACCGTACTCGTCTACAGCTTTGATATGAAGGCAGAATGGTTTGTCAACCACACCCTGTGAAGGAACCAAGGCAATCAGTTTAACAGGTTTATCAGATATATATTCCAACTGTGGCGGATTTGCTAATTTAACATAGTTCCGTGAACCATCAATGTCTACCCGGAAAATTACTCTGTGTTTGTGAGAAACCTGTTTTACATAAAACTTTTCCGCATTTGCCCCAAACATGACAGTGATAGTATCTCCTTCCAAAAGAGCCGCCTCTGACACAACAACCGAAAGGCTGCAAACACACATAGGATTTCTAACTCTACCAACTGGAATATTTACACAGGCTTTTTTTGATGATGTCTCTGCCTCGACATATCCTTCTTTGTCTGGATCAGTAGTCTGAATAGGGCCAAAAGCGCCTCTATGGAGAACCGCAAGTTTTATCCCGCCTCCTGTTCCAATTCCTGATTTTCCAACCTTGTACACAAGACAAAATGCCGCCTTAGTCCCAACAACCAATTTTTCAGGAAGAAACACAGCACTCCCGAATTTATTCATATTCATAGTAAGATTCTCCTTATGTTTTTCTATGATTTCTTTGCCAAATCAATGATTTTTCTAATACTCTTCATACCTAAATCCACACTTCTATCAGCCAAAACAATTGTTGGAATAATCGTTTGATTAAACATTTTTTTGTTGTATTGAACTGTTTTTTTTACATCTTTTATCTTTTTAACGGGTTTCTTCATGCTTATAATAGGCTTAATCGGCCAAACTCCTGTGGTTCCATCCGGAGACGGAGTTATCAAGTGAGCATAGGTTCTCAAATAACGTTGATAAAGGTAGTCGGCCACAGGGTGGTATTTTTTGTCTCCGTTTACCGGTAAATTATGAACAAACGGCGTAAAGGGAATCATCAATTCTGATATGCCTTCTCCGCCAATCAATATATTTGGATGTCTTTTCTTTAATTCACTAAATAAAAGACACGCTCCCTTATAGTAATTATGATGCGGGTCATTGAAAAATCCGGATGAAGTATCCAGATGAAGAGCATCCACACCATACTCTTCTACAAGGATGTTCATCTTCTTTATAAAATATTCCCGCCATTGCCGGCTGTCGGGCGACACAATGGCAAGGACTATCTCATTGGTGCCATCTGAATCATAATCACATCGCCAGTATTGTAAGTCACCGGCGCTGTTGCGGGTAGAATGTTCCTTTACTATTTTTTCAATAAGAGGCTTGTTTTTTCTCGTAATGCTAACCATTTGATGATTTACATGAGGCATTATTTTATAACCAAGTTTATGAGCAGCGGCAATCATTTGTCTGAATCCCTTTTCCCCGCCCATTACATTGTCCGGGTCAGGCTCATAATCCGGGTAGGTAAGGTCGTATGGACCGCACCAGCCAGGGATATAAACAAGTGTTCTCTCAGGCGGAAAAAGGCGTGAAAGTTCTTGTAACCTCTCGCTCATCTCCGAAAAAGTGTGATGCGTCTCGCCAAGATATCCCTGCCCGTGAAGATTCACTACTAAACCAATCTTCTTTGCCCAATCAGGAACGTCTCTCCGTTTAATGAAAGAAACAATGTTAAAGGTTTCCTCAAGCCAAGCAGCATGGCTGTCCACTGCCTCTTTCCAGTTTTTCACTTTCTTTACACAGCAGGGTTCGGTTGCAAGTGTCTTTTTTCTTTCCCAGGCATTAGCTTCAGTAGTAAAAACCATCTTTAAAAAATTATCCTGCCGATAAAAGGTATATCGCAAAATACGGGGCGGATATTGTTTGGTGCTGACGGAATAGCTGTCTTTGCTACCTTCAATTACAATAAACTGTGCATTCAATCCATTTGTAGGCGTATTACCACCACTATTAAAAGGATAAATGTAACTGATTAATTCGCCATTTGTTAAAGAACGCTCCGAGCCTCCAACCAATCCTGTATCAGGAGCTATTATCTTCCCCAGCGGCAAAGGAGAAACATAAACCTGAATACTTTTAATCAATTCAAAATGTCTTGCTTGCGCCTGCCAATCAAAATCAAATCCATTTTTTATTATTGTTATCTGACAACAACAGCCGGAACCAGCAGATCTGCCATCCGCGTAAACGAATTTTTCCGTTGCTGCGGTTATTCTGTTTTTTGACTTTTCTTTAACTTTAAAGTCAACTGCCTGATATACTGTCTTATCCGTAATGATTGCTATTTGAAACTCTAATTTATCAAAAACTAAAACCTTAGTGAGATCCTGTATCATTTTAATCGCTCCTTTTTATAATTTTAAGTTGTCATCTCCGGCAAATGATGTAAAGAATGTTTGGTTTCATCTATTTCTCCTCTCTTATGGCTTGGTTTTGTAATTCCTTTATTTCCTTCTCTGAATCACTGTCAATTCCATAATCTTTATAGTTAATTCTTAACGTCTTAATTACATTATGCTTGTCTCCGTGAGACTGTCCCATCTTAAACGCATTCTTAATTCCGTACTTCACAATGAATGGATAGTTTGTCCAGATATATCTTGCCGGAACCGCAGCGGGAATTCCGAGGTGAGCAAAGAAATAAGCATAGTCATCATAAAGAAGTGTATTTATAGGCGAATCTTTTTCATAAAGAATTTCTTCCAAACCCACCCAGGGGGGACCCCAGAATTGGCAAAAAGGAGTAACTGAAGCAACACGCTCATTTATGGATTCACCTCCGATCAGAACGTCAGGCAGTCTTTTTCTGATTTCATTAAGGAGCGTTTTAATCCCATTTTCAAAGTTGCATTGCAGATCATTGATTATGTTACAGGATTGATCCAAAAATATAGCATCAAGATTAAATTCTTTAACCACTTTTTCAATCTTTTTGATTAGATACTCTCTCCATTTTTTAGCGCAGGGACGTATGTGGGAAAAAGGGAACCCGAAACCACCTGTAGGTGTTACTCCAATCCAACCTGCTTTTTGTCCTGAAGGACCTGTTGCCTGATATTTCTTGAACTTTGCGAAATCAGGATGATTACGATTAAATCCAAAAAGATTCATATCAGGCATAATCCTGAATCCATATCGGTGAATTGTCTCGATCATCTCTCTAAATTTACCAATGCCTCCCAACTCTTTCACAGGCCAATATTCGGGAATTATTGAGTTTAGCCTACCATACCATCCCCAGGGATTAATAACTGTTTCTTCGGGAACTCCAATTTTTTTCAACTCACCGACCATATCAATCACATCCTGATAATCGTGGGCTATTTCACCTGTGGCACGCCACATGTCTATGACTAATACCAACCGAGTCTTACGAGCCCATTTGGGTACATCTGAATTATCCTCTTTCTTTTTTAGATTAAAAACGCCTTCCATCCATTTTTTGTAATCATCTATTCCCTCATCCAAAGAATTAAAAACATCAAGAGACACATTAGGGGCATTATATTCTTTAGGAAACGGGGCCTTGGGCTGCATCTCCCATTTTAGAGTAAAACCGTGCTCTTCTCTTAAAATTTGTACCGAAGGAAAATAAAGCTTCTTTGTTTTTGTTCCTATTCTGATCCAACTGCCAGAAATATTAACCATAACAAACTGGGCGCTTAAACCCCATGGAAAGCCGCCATTCCACTCTTCGCCAACCGGCATATCTTTATCAAGCAATATAGACTTTCCCGGGATATGGAACTGAGCATCTTCCGGCAAAGATATACTTATCCCCACTTTATTGATTTCTTTTTTAGAGCTTGCCTCAATTCCAAATTCTATTTCTTTTCCATTATACATATGCAAAAATCCTGAGGCGCTTTTGGTTTTAAGCGAAATGGTTACCTTCTCTTTGTTTTCCTCTGTTTTTGTTATTTCTGCTAATTCCCCATGCAGAAAAACCTTAACAGCTGTTACGGGTAATTTCCCTTGTCTCTTTGTTAGATCAACGTTAATACAATTTTTCTTTGATTTTCCTATCATGTCTTTTTCCCTTTCATTTGTAACAGATTAGAGTTTACTTTTTTAATATTCAGTGGTTTTACGTTCCTGTTTGCTTATTTCCTGAAAATCATCCGACCACTCCATTAAATACACAGCGGATTCAGCCGTACAGCCAAACCAGCATTCATAAGCGTCACCATGATGATTTGCCTGAGGAATGTCAAAACGATGGTCAACACCAAAGGTTGCCATTCTTCCATCCTCTTGCTGAAACCTGACCATGGTATTGGCTCCTGCAATGGCCTTGTGTAAATATTCTAACTTCCCAGTTGCTTTATACAGGTCCCTTAACAGCAGAACCCACTCGCCTGTATGAAAATCCATAGCCCAGTAACAGGCGTATTGCTCAAGGATGCTCGGATAATACGGCTGATAAGGAAGCGCAGGCTCCGGACCAAAAACAACAAACTGGTCTTCAATCCAACGATTAAGCCTTTGTGCTATTTTTAGATAATCCGCGTTTTCTTCTTGATGTTTTATAAGATAGCGCGCGGTAGCAATAGCGTCACAAGGTTCAAGATTCTTAAATGGCTTCATATTAGGAATATCCTCGAACATTCCCTGCCATAGATGTGTTTTTACCGGGTTTTCAAGAATCCATTGAACAGCCTTTTCACGAGATTGCAGGTACTCGCTTCCGCCTGTTAAATTATCAAGTTCCTCAAACAAAAGAACGGGAAATATTGCTGCTGAGGTATATTCTGCCACGACTTCTCCTGTTTCAGGATTTACTCGATAGGGCCAGCTTCCATCGGGTCTCTGGTGTTTCTGTAAGACACCGGCAATATGCCGGGCATACTCCAGATACTTCTCTTGTTTTGTCGAATTAAACAGATGGATTATTGCCCTGCCAAGCAGTGCACTGCGAAAAAGGGTGATGGATTTACCCTCGCACCCGCCGCTGAATTCACCCTTTGAAATAGTGGAATAAGGCAGAAGAGGGAGAGCGTAGTTTTCAGGAAGCCTGTTTTCCAACAGCCAATCGCCCAGTTGAATGGCTCTTTTTAATAAATCGTCTCGTTGAATGGCATTATCTGTCCGCCGCGCGTAACGCAAAAACGCGTTTATTATACCCGTATAGTTTAAACCAGGATATGATGCATGATAAGGCTTTCCGTTTATCTCAGCACAATGCCATATATAAGCAGGCAAGGAAGGATCGTAATTATCAGGATGTTCGTAGGAGGTCAAAAATTTTATTATCTTTTGGGTGCAGTTTCTATAATCTAAAGGATCTTGTTTTTTCCCGTCAAAGTCCGGGGATTTACTGAAACTGAATGTGCCGCCATAATCTATCATCTTGCTTTCGTCATCCAATGCTTTTATACACCACTGAATTGTTCCGCATTCTAAACTATTCCAAATTTCAGCAAAAGCAAATTCAGGCTTTGTGACTTTAAAAGAAATTGCCGGCTTCATGCCTGAGGCAACCATAATTTCATACTCTTTGACCCATTTAATCGACCCCCAGCTAAATACCGGAGCATCAATAAACCTTATTGCATATTTATTCCAACTATTTAAAAAAATCATAGTTAACCTCTCCTATTCTGGTTAGATTATCAACTAACTGAAATCCATATAGGACTTGACCATGCCATATGACCATCTTCCTGAAGGACTCGCAGTTTCACCTTTTAACATCATAAAGCGCCTCCTGTTTTCATTTCAGACAGTTCTTTTACACGTTTTAAAAAAGCAGCAGCTGGCGCACCATCAATTATTCTATGATCATAGGTTAAACAAAGTGTAGCTATTGGTCTAATACATACCTCGTCATTTATAGCAACCACCTGTTTCTTAATAGCCCCTATTGCTAATATTGCGCTTTGAGGAGGATTAATAATTGCAGTAAATTCATCCAGATCATACATGCCGAGATTTGAAATTGTAAAGGTTCCACTGCTAAAATCTGCTATTCCCAAACTGCCATTGCGAGCTTTTTTAATTAAATTTTTTGATTTATTACTAATCTCTTCCAAGCTTAATGTTTCAGCATTATGAACAACAGGGACAAATAAACCATTATCCACAGCAACAGCAAAACCAATATTTGCATAATGTTTTAAAATTATCCTATCATTTTCCAAGGTAGAATTTAATATTGGATTTTCAAGTAAAGCTTTTGAACAAATTTTAATAAATATATCATTATACGAAATATTTATATTGGATTTTTTTAAACTTTCACGAAGATTAATAATTGAATTCATGTTGATACTAATTTTGTGGTAAGCCTGAGCATAAGTATTTTGGCTTTCAATCATTCGCTCAGCAATAGTTTTTCTTATGCCCTTAAAAGCAAGAAAGCTTTCTTTATTTAAAAGAGATGGTGTAATGTTTTTCTCAATTATTAATCCATTAGGGCCAGTGCCTGTTATGTTTGAAAAATTTATTTTATTGTCTATTGCCAATTTTTTTGCTCGTGGTGTTATAAATATCCTTCCATTGCTATTTTGTGGCATTGAACTTTTTAAAGTATTTTCTATAACTGCGTTTTTAGTGTCAGGTTTGCTCTCTGAAATAGGTTCAGTATCATATTTGGAAATATCATCCGTATCCGCTCCTATCAATCCAATTACTTTTGAGACTGCAACGGTTTCACCTTCATCATGTATCTTCTTTAATAATTTTCCATCCCCTTGCGCTTCAATTTCAAGCGCTGCTTTATCTGTCTCAATTTCAATAATTGCTTCTCCGTTTTTAACATCATCTCCAACATTCTTTAACCATTTAGTAATTGCGCCTTCAGTCATCTGAAGACCCTGTTTTGGCATTATTATTTCTGTTATCATTTTGTCTTTCTAAGATATATACAATGTCTTTTTAACTGCTTTTGAAATATCTTCCTGCTGTGGCACAACTGCATTTTCCAGACCGAGATTAAATGGCAAAGTACAATGTTTTGCTCCAAGCCTTAAAACGGGAGCATCCAGATATTCAAAGGCTTCTTCCATAATAGTAGCTGCAATCTCTGCTCCCCAGCCTGCTATCTTGTGAGCTTCATGAACAATAATTGCTCTGCCTGTTTTTTTTACGGATTTAATAATTGTTGTTTTATCAAAAGGTATTAATGTTCTGGGATCAATTATCTCAATATCAATATTTTTTTTTGCTAGTTTTTCTGCTTCATTTAGCGCTTTTTGTACATATAAATGACTGCAAATTACAGTTGCGTCTTTCCCTTCACGTATAATATTTGCTTTCCCAAAAGGTATGCTGTATTCCGGATCATCAGGAACTTCACCTTTTGTTGCATATAAAGCTTTATGTTCAAAAAACATTACCGGATTATCATCTCGTATAGCGGTTCTTAAAAGCCCCGCTGCCTCACTAGGGGAAGATGGCATAACAACTTTTACTCCGGGTATATGCATAAACAATGATTCAACTGATTGAGAATGCTGACCGGCATTACCTCTGCCTATTCCCTGCTGACCACGAATCACCATTGGAATTTTTACATTGCCGCCAAACATATATCTGATCTTTGCTGCCTGATTTAATATCTGATCCATTGCCAGATACGCAAAATCCATATACATCAGCTCAACTATTGGGCGAAGTCCGCATGAAGCAGCTCCAACCCCAGCTCCTACAAAACCGGCTTCCGATATAGGAGTATTTCTAACTCTTTCGCTCCCAAACTCTTTCAAAAGCCCTTTTGTACATGTAAAAATTCCTCCCGCCTCTGCAATATCTTCACCCATAATAAATACAGCATCGTCTTTTCTCATTTCTTCCGCAATAACATCTTTAATTGCCTGAGAATATGTTTTTATACTCATTATTTTCTCCTAAAAATTCACTATATCTGTAAATACATTCTCCATAACTGTGCTTGGATCAGGTTCAGGACTATTGATTGCAAACTCAACTGCATCATCCGCTTCTTTATCAATAACCTTTTCTATTTCATCAAGTTCATTTTTAGATAGTTCTTTTTCGTCCAGAAAGTATTTTTTTAATGTCTTAATAGGACATTTTTCTTTCCATGCTTCTACTTCATCTTTTGTTCTATATAATTGAGGATCTCCTATCCAATGACCAAACCAACGATATGTTTTGCACTCAATCAATGTTGGTCCTTCGCCTTTTTTAGCGCGGGCTATGGCTTCTTCCATTACCTTATTTATTTCAAAAACATCATTCCCATTTACTGTATGACCAGGGATATCATATGATTTTGACCGCACACTAATATCTTTTACTGAAGTGCTTTGTTTTACCGGTACTGAAATGCCGAATTCATTATTTTCACAGACAAAAATTATTGGTAATTTCCAGATAGCGGCAAGATTTATACCTTCATGAAATGTTCCCTGATTTGATGCTCCATCCCCAAAAAAAGATACTGTTACCTGATCAGTTTTTTTTATAGAAGCAGCTAATGCGCCGCCAACTGCTATTGGTATTCCTCCTCCTACAATTGCATTTGCGCCAAGATTCCCTTTGCTCATATCAACAATATGCATTGATCCGCCACGGCCTTTACAAAAACCAGTTTCTTTTCCCATAAGTTCAGCCATAGCTTTTTTAAGGTCTCCGCCCTTTGCAATACAATGTCCATGCCCTCTATGTGTGCTTGTTATGTAATCCGTATCTCTAAGCAGGGAACATACTGTTGCCGCAATTGCTTCCTCTCCTATATACAGATGTACTGAACCTCTGAGCTTATCACTTTCAAACAAGCTTAATGCCCGCTCCTCGAATTTTCTTATTCGAAGCATCGTTTTGTATATCCATATTAAACGCTCTTTATCTATCATCTTATATCTCCTGCTTTTAAAGTAATCTTTTGCAAATATCAACAATATCCATAGCGCTTTCTGCAATATGTACTCCGGCTTCTCTTAATTTATCTTCTTTATTTTCTGCGCTGCCTGTACCATCCGATGCGACGATTGCTCCTGCATGTCCCATGCTTCTTTCTTTTGGTGCATTCTTTCCTGCTATTAAAGAAACGCATGGTTTTGTTATATGCTTTTTAATGTGATCAGCTGCTTTTTCTTCTTCTATTCCTCCAATCTCACCGATCAATACAATGACTTTTGTCTGATCATCTTTCTGATAAAATGGCAACAGTTCAGAAAACGTTGACCCTGGTATCATATCTCCGCCAATACCAATACATGTTGACTGCCCGATATTGCTGTTAGTCATCATAAAAACAGTCTCATAACAATTGGTTGCGCTTCTTGACATGATTCCTACATTTCCTTTTGAAAAAATTCTATGCGCCATAAAACCCGCTTTTGCTTTTCCGGGGGATATAATGCCAAATGAATTCGGTCCTATAACTCTGGAAACGGAATATTTTAATAGATTTTTTATCTTCATCATATCGTGTACAGGAACATGTTCTGCAACTGTTATTATTTGAGGAATGTCTGCATCAATCGCCTCAAGTATAGCTTGGTATGTAAATAATGGCGGAACAAATAAAACAGTTGTATCTGCTCCGGTATCTTCAAAGGCTTCTTTTACAGTATCGTATACAGGAACACCATGAACGGTTTCTCCGCCTCTTCCTGGCGTTACACCCGCTGCAATATTTGATCTATACTCCAGCATTTGTTTAGTATGAAAACTTCCCTCTCTTCCTGTAATTCCCTGTACAATTATTTTTGAATTTTCATCTATTAAAATACTCATATAACTTCCATCTTTGCAACAACCGCTTTCACGCCTTCTCTAACGTTATCAACGCTTATGATACCTTTAACGGTATTAATAATTTCCATGCCCTTATCTTTATTTGTACCTTCTATCCTTACAATTACGGTCTTTTTTGAAGATAGTGACTCAACCGCCTTCTTAATGCCGGAAGCAATTTCGTCGCAGCGAGTGATCCCGCCAAAAATATTTACAAACAAAAGATCAATATCTTTATTTGATAGAATAATTCGTATGCCTTCAGCTACTCTATCAGCAGTAGCGCCTCCTCCTATGTCCAAAACCGCGCCAACCTTAATCCCTTCTTTTGATATTAAATCAATACATGACATGATCATACCAGAGCCATTACTCATTACTGCAACTTTTCCATATTCTTCAATTGGTATGTATAGAAACTTGAATTTTCTAGCCTCTTTTACAAGAGCTTCTTCATTAAGTTCTTCTCTGAAATTTAATATTTGTTCCTGACGGGGAAGAGCGCTGTCATCTATTGTTATCTTGCCGTCAAGCGCTATAAACTCATTTTTCCCGTTTATTGCCAGAGGATTAATTTCAACCAGCATGCAGTCTCTTTGTATAAAAAGCTCATAAAGATTTTTTACTACAGGAAATAATCTTTCCTCTAAATTTAGATCAAGATTGGATTTTTTTAAAATATATTTAATATTATATCTTTGAATACCTAAAAGTGGATTGATTGGAATTTTGATAATTGAATCAGGATCATCTTTTGCAGCCTGCTCAATATCAATACCTCCATTTGCGCTAAAAATAAGTACTGGCTTTTGATAATCCCGATCGAGCATTATACTTAAATAACATTCTTTTATGGGATTCGCCTTTTGTACAATTAGAAGCTTATTTACATCCATTCCCTTTAATTTACTATGAAGCAATTCTTTACATATTTTCTTTGCTTCGTCTGGAGAATTTGCAAACTTTATTCCCCCTGCTTTACCACGACCTCCAATTTGCACTTGAGCTTTAACAACTCTGGGATAGTCTATATTGTTTAATTTTTCATCAAGCTTATCAAGACTATCAATCACTATACCATCAGGTGTTGGCACATTATGCGCTTTATATAACGCATGCGCCATATATTCCAATAATTTCAATTATTACCCCCATAATTCCTGATCTGTCGGCACTTTATTATCTTCCATGAGATAAGCTATTCTTGTAATATTCATTAAGTGTTTAAACGTAAAATTTTCAGAAATACTGTTATTGCCCCATGTTCCGCATCCAAGTGTTGTTGTCGGAGCAAGACCATTAAAAAAACTTCCGCCAACCATTTTTGAACTTATTTGATTCACAAGCAATCTGCTAACAGTTAAGTTTAGTCCTGCATATTCTATATTCTCTTTATTATTTGAATGAATTACTGCAGAATGTCCTGCTCCTTCTACGTTTAAATTCCCTTGCGCTATTTCTATAGCCTCTTCAAACGTTTTATATTTATAAGCTGTTATAACCGGACACATTTTTTCTTTGCTAAGAATATCATTCTTGCCATATCCATCTCCTTCCACAAGTATTACCTGAGTATCACCAGGAATATCAATACCTGCAAGTTCACCTATTATTTCTACTGACTGCCCAACTGCTTTAGATGAAAAAGCGCCTTCTTCTGTCCACAAAGTTTTTCTTATTTTTTCTTTATCTTCATTATTATTAATAAAAAATGTTTTTTGATTTTTAAATTCGTTTATTACAGCATCATAATCATCTTCATGTACTATTATTGATTGTTCACCGGAACAAATAATGCCGTTATCAAAAATACGACCTTCAATAATTTTAGAAGTTGCTTCAGCAATGTTTACATTTCTGTCAATAATACACTGCACATTGCCAGCGCCAACTCCATAAGAAGGTTTCCCGCTTGAATATGCTGCCTTTACCATACCCATTCCTCCTGTTGCAACAATAACATCTACCTTTCGCATTAATTCTAATGTTAGTTCTTTAGAAGGTTCTTCTATAACCTGTATTAAATTTTCCGGGATATTAAGTAATTTCAAAGCTTCATTCCATTCATCAACAAGAGCTTTTGCGCAGTTTTTTGCCCGCGGGTGAGGGGCTATTATAATTGAATTATATGCTTTTACTGCAAACATAGCATTGCATAAAGGGGTAACAATCGGGTTAGTACAAGGAGTAATTGCTCCTACAACTCCAACAGGTTTTGCTATTTCAATAATACCTGTTGTTTCGTCACGATTTATAATTCCTCTTGTTTTTTTCCCCTTAACGCTATGAAATAATATTTTTGATTTTCCTCGTTTTTTTAATACTTTATGTTCGTAAACACCCATTCGTGTTTCATCCACAGCCATCCTTGCCCATTTTTCTGCGCCGTCAAATACAATTTTTGCAAGAGTAAGAAGAATTTGTTCTATTTGATCTTCTTTCAAAGACTGTAGCTCTGCCTGTGCTTTTTTTGATCTTCCTATCAATCTTTTAATGTATGAATTTTCCATTATTTCTCCCGATTATAAATTTTATATGCATTTTCAAGATGATTCTGCATTTCGTTTTTTGCGGTTTCTGAATCTTGCTGTAATACAGCATTATATATCTTTTGATGCTGATTCCTTGCTATTTCCAAGCCGTCATTCTTTAAGGTTATTAATCTTAATTTTTTTTGCAGTGATAACAATGGTTTTGTAATTAATAAAAAAATTTCGTTTTTACATGCATAGACTAAAGAAGTATGAAATTCCAGATCAAGGCACGCAGCATCAGATATATTTTTACAAGTATTCAATGACTTAATAATACTGAGCATACGATCTATATCATTCTGTTCTCTGTTTTGCGCTGCAAGATAAGCAATTCCGGGTTCATAAATTAAACGAGCCTGCATTATTGAATCATTGGAAGTGTTGTTTCTTTGAAGATGCATTTCAATTATATCCTGCGCCATTTCAACTTTTGGATTTGCAACGATTGTACCAGACCCCTGAACAACTTTTACCAGTCCAATAGCTTGCAATGATTTCATTACTTCACGAAGGATATTTCTGCTTATTTGAAGCTGCTCACAAAGTTCATTTTCAGTAGGTAATTTTTCTCCTAGTTTATATTTGTCTTTCATAATTATGTTT
This sequence comes from bacterium, assembly GCA_030611945.1. GTDB lineage: Bacteria > JAHJDO01 > JAHJDO01 > JAHJDO01 > JAHJDO01 > JAHJDO01. Next base: position 30,643 of record JAUWOV010000001.1, read on the forward strand.
TTTATGTTTGTAAAGGCGAGATTGTGCAGGGAATTACTTTTAATTGGTTGTAAAAGCGTCATAACAATTCATCCTATGATAGTATCATGGGATATTGTGAGCGTTTTTAAGAGATATGTCAAGAACTTTTAGCCACAAAATTGGAAATGAAATTTCATAGAGCTTCAGCGATGGCTTTACCAACTTCTTGTGTGCTTGCTTTACCGCCTATGTCCCTGGTGCATGGTCCGTTATCTAACACAGTTTCAATAGCGGAGACTATCGCGTCAGCAGCATCTTTGTGCCCAAGATGCTCTAACATCATTGCGCCTGCCCAGATCTGTCCTATCGGGTTGGCGATATTCTGTCCATAGATGTCCGGAGCAGATCCGTGCACCGGCTCAAACATTGATGGAAATTCTCGCTCCGGATTGAGATTAGCCGATGGCGCGATGGCAATTGTGCCGGTACATGCCGGTCCAAGGTCTGAGAGAATGTCCCCGAACAGGTTGGAGCCTACCACAACGTCAAAGCGGTCCGGATTGAGAACGAATTGTGCGGTAAGTATGTCAATATGATATTGGTCAATCTTCACATCCGGATACTTCTCAGACATCGCTTGTACACGTTTGTCCCAGTAAGGCATTGAGACGAAAATGCCATTCGATTTTGTAGCAGAGGTAAGGTGTTTTTTCGGTCGTGTACGGGCTAACTCAAACGCATACCGCAAGATACGATCCACACCGCGACGCGTGAAGATGCTTTCCTGAACAACAAGTTCAAAGTCAGTGTCTTCAAAGCTCATACCGCCAAGAGAGGAATATTCGCCTTCAGTGTTTTCCCGCACGACAATAAAGTCAATGTCACCGGGTTTGCGTCTGCGCAAAGGTGATTGAATTCCATGCATAAGCCGCACCGGGCGAATATTGGCATACTGCTGGAAGCCGCGACGGATATTTATCAGCAGTCCCCACAAAGAAATGTGATCAGGAACACCGGGAAAGCCAACAGCACCTAGAAAAACAGCATCGTGCCGGCGGATAAGTTCAAGTCCATCCTTCGGCATCATTCGACCGTGTTTCTTGTAATACTCACAATTCCACGGCAGCTCATCCCAGTGGAACCGGATATCGAACTTAATACCCACCGTCTCCAGCACCCGGATACCTTCAGGCATCACTTCCTTACCGATCCCATCACCAGCAATCACAGCAATGTTATATCTACTCATAATCTTTCTCCAATTAAATTAAGTACAATGACCAAACTTTAGCGACACCATACCCCAAATTATTTAAGACTTCAACAGGAATATACAAAAACACGTATTCAGCGCTTGATTTATTTATTTCTGGACAATTTGTAAATTCAATTGACAAACTGTCCAAAGCATGTTATTGTTTTTTGTCATGATATACAGAACGATTACTAAGAAACTAGTTTCAATGGCGCGATATTTTCCTGCAGTTGGTGTTATCGGTCCACGTCAGTCCGGCAAAACAACGCTTGTGAAAGCTTCCTTTCCAAATAAACCCTACGTTTCGTTAGAAGACCCAGCCAACCGTGAATATGCCATGAACGATCCGCGCGGTTTTTTGGATGAATATCCCAATGGAGCAATAATAGACGAAATCCAAAGAGTTCCCGACCTATTCTCGTACTTACAGGGAATACTTGACGAAAAGAATATTCCCGGATTATTTATTCTTACAGGATCGCAGCATTTTTTAATGATGGAAAATATTTCTCAAACACTTGCCGGTCGTATATCTTTATTGAAACTGCTCCCATTTTCTCTTGAAGAATTATACAAAGCAGGCTTCAAACACGATACTTACGAAGATTACATATATACAGGGTTTTATCCGCGAATCTATGATAAGAATGTTCCTGCTCAGGTATGGCATACCAATTATATCCAAACATATGTAGAAAGAGATATACGTATGATAAAAAATGTTCACGACATTAACGCTTTTCAAACATTTTTAAAGATGTGCGCTTCCAGGATAGGTCAACTGCTTAATCTCTCATCGCTTGCTGATGACTGTGGAATAACTCACAACACGGCAAAAGCATGGTTATCTGTACTGGAGACAAGTTTTGTTATTTTCCTTCTACGACCTCACTACAAAAATTTTAAAAAACGCCTTGTAAAAATGCCGAAACTATATTTTTATGACACAGGCATTGCTTGCTTCCTGCTTGATATACAAAACAGGAAACAGCTGACTAATCATGCTTTAAGGGGGAATCTCTTTGAGTCATTTATTATATCCGAATTTGTTAAATATAGATACAATAAAGCGCAGGAACATAATTTTTATTTTTGGAGGGACAAGACAGGACATGAGATAGATTTGATAATTTCAAAGAATGATCGGCTTATACCTGTTGAAATTAAATCGGGGAAAACACCAACAGAAGATTACTTCAGGAATATTCTGTACTGGAACAAGATATCCGGTGGGGAGGCAGGCAATTCTATTGTAATATATGGCGGTACTCAGAAACAGGAACGATCATCAGGCAAGATTATTCCATGGAAATATCTTACCAAAATCAGCGCAAAAACAGGTTCCTTTGCTCGCCTGAACGTATTGTAAATAAATTAAACTCACCCTGACCCTCTCTTGACAGAGAGGGAAAATGGAAATTCTTATACTATTAAATTACAGGAGGATTGATGTGAAGAACACTTATTTGTTGGATATGGAGAGACATGTTCTGGAAAATGGAATGACAGTGATTACATGTAAAAAGGACAGTGCTCCAATAGTGTCCAGTTATATCTTAGTAAAAGCCGGCAGTATTACAGAAGCGGAGTTTATGGGGTCGGGAGTGTCTCATTATATTGAACATATGCTGTTCAAAGGCACAAAAAAAAGAAAGGTAGGACAGATTTCGCGCGAGATAAGAAATATGGGCGGGGTTCTTAATGCCTATACAACCTATGACCGAACAGTTTACCATGTTACTGTTCCTTCTAAGTCCCTTGATAAAGCGCTGGAAATTCAAGCAGACGCCATTATGAACTCTTCATTTGATGTCTTGGAATGCAAAAAAGAAAGTCAGGTTATTCTCAAGGAAATAAACATGTACATGGATGAACCCGAATCTTACTTGCAGCAGCAAGTATGGGAAACAATGTATAATACTCATCCCTACAGAGAGCCAATAATAGGTCATAGAGAATTGTTTGAGAACTTATCAAGAGAGGATTTAATCGCATATTATAAAAGAATGTATGTTCCAAATAATATGATACTCGTCATTGCAGGAGATATTACTCATGAAAGCGCGCTAAAGGATGCAGGGAAAACATTTAGGGATTTTAAAAGAAGATCTATAAATCCAACAATTATTCCCGAAGAGCCAAAACAGCTTAATAAAAGAATTTTGCATACGGAAAAAGATGTAAATATACCTCGTATGTATATATGTTTTCATATCCCGGGGATTATTCATCCTGACGCTTATGCTCTTGATGTGCTTTCAATAATACTTGGACATGGACGCAGTTCGTTTTTATACAAAGCTCTTATTGAGACAAAGCAATTAGTTTCTTCTGTAGAAAGCTTTTCATATACTCCAAAAGATACAGGAGTTTTTGGCATAAATTATATTCTGGCAGAGAAGAATATTGAAGAAACAATTAAAGAAACCAGAAAACAAATAGGGCTCATTAAAGAAGCCAGGGTCTCAAAAGGAGATCTTTTCAAAGCGAAGAGAATGGTTATTTTTGACCATTATTGTCATATGGAAACAGTAGATAGCGTAGCAGGAAGTCTCATAGTAAATGAGTTTTTAACGGGCGATATGCATTTCTCCGAAAAATATGTGGAAGAAATAAATAAAATTACTCTGGAGGACGTTCAAAGGGCTGCTAAAACTTATCTTGTAGAAGACAACATGTCTATAATCACATTAAAGCAAAAAGCGCCTGCAGCAATAAGCAGAGTAAAAAAGTCTGCAAAAAGGCAGAATATAGAAACTGAAAAAATAAATGGCATGACTGTTGTAGCAATAGAAAAACGCACCACTCCAATTATTTCTATTTGTGCATTATTTAAAGGTGGCATCAGGTATGAAAACAGAGGAAACAATGGTATCTGCAATCTGATGCAGCGTGTAATGCAAAAAGGAACAAAAAACAGGAATGCGTTTCAAATTGCAGAAGAATTTGAGGCAACGGGCGGAGATTTTAGCGGATTTTCTGGAGATAACAGCTTCGGATTTTCAATGGATATATTAAAAGAAAACCTTGCACATGGATTGGATATCTTCGCTGATGTACTAATTAATCCAACCTTTCTGCCAGCCCAGATAAAAAAGGAAAGATCTATTGTTCTGGCTGGAATAAAAGCAAGAAGAGACGAGATAATTAATATTGGTATGGATATAATGCGCCAAACCATTTACAGGAAGCATCCATACAGGTTTCAGAACCTGGGCACTGAAAAGTCCTTGTTGAACATAAGCAAATCAGCTCTCACAAGTTTTCATAAAATCATGTGTATGCCAAAAAATGCCTGCATTACTGTTGCAGGAGATATAGAGTGCAATAAAATTTTTGATTCTCTCGGCAAATACTTTAGCAAATTCAATGGAGATCGCCTTATCCCGGAGATAAGTATAACTGAACCAATACAGCAGGAACACAGAAGAGCAGAGAAGAAAAAGCAAGGAGTGCAGGCCCTGCTTATGATAGGATTTCCGACTATTTCAGCCATGGATCCACACAGATACACATTTGATGTTCTAACTGCAATTCTGTCTGACCTTGGCTCGCGGCTGTTTATGAATATAAGAGAAAAGAGAGGCTTGGCATATTATGTTGGATCTTTTTCCCGGGAGGGGTTTGACCCCGGGATGTATGTGTTCTACGCCGGAACAATTCCACAAAAAATCACAGAGGCTAAACGGGCTCTGTTTGAAGAAATCCAATTACTTGGACATGCTTTTGTCAGCAATGCCGAGTTGGAACTTGCTAAGAATAATCTTATAGGTAAACATAGAATTGCGCATCAGTCAAACAAAGCGCTTTGCTTTTCTCTGGGTATGAGCGAATTGTATGGCTTGGGATACAAAAACTTTTATGAATATGAACGCAGGATAAAGGATGTAACTAAAGAGAATATAAGAGAAATTGCGCAAAAATATTTCAGAGAAAGCGCATCTTCAACGGTTGTTGTTAAGCCGCACCCTAAAACCTACATAGAAGTCTAAAAAAAGAGTAGAAAGGAGTAGATTAGGTAAAAACTAATCCTAATTTCTCTTTAAATCCCTGTATTTGCTGGGCTAAATAGGAATTTGGGGCCAGCACAATTATTTGATTTATTATAGTCCATGAGATATAATCAGGGGCTATGATTAATAAAGCGAAATTAGGAGTTTTGGTCTCAGGCAGAGGATCTAATCTTCAGTCTATTATAGATAATATTGAAAAAGGGAAATTGAATGCGGAGATAGCTGTTGTTATAAGTGATGTAAAAGATGCGTACGTTCTGGAAAGAGCAAGAAAGCGTAATATAAAAGCTTGTTTTGTCAACACTAAAGATTTTAAAAACCGTGGCGGATTTTTTGACGAAATAGGAAAGATTCTGAGACAAAACAGTGTTGAATATGTGATTCTTGCAGGATTTATGAGAATAATTTCTCTATCACTGATAAATGCATATAAAAATAGAATGTTAAATATTCATCCTGCCTTGCTTCCTTCTTTTCCAGGATTGTGGGTGCAGAAAAAAGCGCTGGAATATGGAGTGAAATACTCTGGCTGTACAGTGCATTTTGTTGATGAAGGATGTGATACAGGGCCTATAATTCTACAGGCAGTTGTTCCTGTGCTTGATAATGACACTGAGGAAACTCTGTCTCAGCGCATCCTCAAAGAAGAACATAGAATTTATCCTGAGGCTATTGATTTGGTTATAAATGGCAGGGTGAAGATTGTTGGAAGGAGAGTAATTAAAAAAGATACAAAGTAACAAAGGCACAGAGGCACAAAGTAGCAAAGGAATAAAAAGATGAAAGAGAAGTTGTTTAAGAAAATCTGCATATTTGGTGTCGGGCTTATTGGCGGTTCAATCGGCATGGCAATCAAAAAAAACGGGTTAGCTAACGAGGTTATTGGTGTTGGCAGAGATATTGAAAGGCTTAGAAAAGCTGTTTTAGCGGGAGCAGTTGATACAGTTACAACAGATTATACAGCAGAGGTTAAGGATGCGGATCTAATAATTCTGTCAATGCACATAAATTCCTCTCTTGAAGCTGCTAAAAAAATAGCGCCTTTTTTAAAAAAAGATGCAGTAGTTACTGACGTAGGAAGCACAAAAGAACTGTTTTGTAAGAAGATGCAGAAAGTATTACCTAATGGAATACATTTTGTTGGCGCGCATCCAATAGCAGGTTTAGAAAGACAGGGCGTTGATGTTGCAAATTCTGAATTGTTTAATGGAGCAGTGTGTGTGATTACAAAAACCTCAAAGACAAATAAAAATGCGCTCCTGAAAGTTAAAAAGCTATGGAATAAAGTAGGAGCAGATGTTGTGTTTTGCTCACCAAGTCAACATGATAAGCTTGTTGCTCTTACAAGTCATCTGCCTCATATAGCGGCTGTATCACTTGTTAATGTTTTGGGCAAAACAGACTCAATAGACAGAGATTTAAAACTTGTTGTTGGAAACGGGTTCAGGGATACAACCAGAATTGCTTCAAGTTCTCCAGAGATGTGGCAGGAGATATGTGCAACAAATAAAAAAAATATTTTAACTTCCCTCTCCAGATTCCGAAAATCACTGGACAGACTGTATAAACTAATAGCTGAATCTGACAGCAAAAAACTAACCAAAGAATTTGAAAAAGCTCAATCAATAAGAAAAAGAATTATTTAGTAAGTAATATTTTGCAAAGGATTGTCTCAGATGAAGAAAAAATCTGTAGTTTTAATCAGTTTGTTATTGACACCTTTTGAGTCCAAATTGTTTAGCTCAATAAGGAACAAGAAAAATATAAGCAAAAAGAAAGAGATTATAAAGGGAATGGTTTGGCTCGTAATCCTAGCTGTATTTATATCGTATAACTGTATTATTATCGCTCCACTCTTTTCTGATAGGGGCATTTTGATAATACTGTTGTTTTTTATATGGAGTAGTTGTTTTCTATTAGTTTTCTGTGGTGTGCTCTTTACTTACTATAGGAGTTTAGTATTTAAACTAAGTCAAAAATTAAAGGAGAAAGAAACGCACACTTCCGAAAAGGAGATAAATGTTCAGAATATGATTGGCCAGATTGGAGATGAAAAGGAAGACGAAAAGATATGAATAATTTAGCAAAAGGAAATTTAAAAGGACTGTTGGCGATAGGCATGCTGGTTTTAGCAGGGTTTATTATTATCTTTACCTTTCAATTAAGAGGAGGTGGTTTAATTTTACCTTCTCTTATCTCAGTTTTTGGAGTTAAGTTCGGACTAATATTTACTGTCTTTCAGATTGGTTATTGTTATTATTTTTGTGAGAAGAAAGCCTTCTGGTGGATGACAGGCGGATTATTACTTGGGTTTGTTGGTGGTTATTTGAATGTAACAAAAATTCTTTTCCCCATCGGACCTCTTCCGCCTTATAGTCTTGGCAGAGCCGTTCTAATGATGGGAGGATGTGTGAGCGCAATAGTTATTGCAATTGGAGTTTTGAAAGGAAAGCTATGAGAAAGATATTTGTTATGTTATCCATGGTGCTTATTTTAGCATCAGGATGTGGTAGATTTAATTCTTCTCCTCGTGTTTCTCGTTTTCAGGAGAGCAAGGTATCTTTTGCTTCACCATTATGCTTGACGAGCGGGAAACTTGGTTTTCTTAAACCACATCTTCTTCTGGACGATGAAGGTGTTTTGTCCGCTGTATGGATAGATGAAGCAACGACCTTTATTGCAAAGTCTTTTAACGAAGGGGAAACATGGAATAAGCAAATTATATCTTCGGGTAAACAGAAAAGATATGAGTGGTGGCCGTTTTGTTTTAACAAGAACTTTCAGGGGGATTTATATTTAGTCCAGGCCTCAAACGGTATTTTTCTCTCTCATTCAAATGACAAAGGCAAAACATGGACAGGACCGGTTCAGGTAAATGACGATGCACGGAAATTCGCCTATTGTCGAAATCCGACCTTTGCCATAGATGATAATGAAAACTTTTTTATTCTTTATACTAAAAGGAAAAAAATTGACGAGATAGACCCCTGGAAAAAAGAAGCAAAAGCGGGTCTTTATCTTTCTAAATCTTTGGATGGAGGAATCAGCTGGAGTGAAAGTGTTCTCCTGAAAGACATAATTTATACAGGTCCAACTGATTTTCCATCTTTATTAAGTTATAAAAATATTCTTTATCTCACTTATGGTGATTCTATTTATAAATCTATAGACAAGGGACAAAATTGGAAAAGGATATTGAGATTAAAAAGTAAATTTGGAAATATAAAAATTATTATGAGGAATGATTCTCATGGTAATATCTATATTGCCAGGGCACGACGAAAGGTAACGAAAGATAAGACAGGAATGTTAGGAGGAGGCAAAAAAACAGGTTTTGTGGATATTTGTTTTTCCAAATCTATTAATGCTGGTCGCAGTTGGACTCCTCCGGTTCATATGAATGACACCAAACTTCTTTTTGAATGGAAGATGGCGCCTATTAACATAACCGGCACAGAAAAAATGAAATACCTTACCCAGGAAACAAGAGAGGCAACGCCTTTTGATATAGCGGTTAGCGAGAATGGTGAAATAATCGGCATAATCTGGAAGGATTGGCGGAGCGGAAAAGGAGAACTTTATTTTTCATATTCACTGGACAGCGGAGAAAGCTGGTCTAAGAATGTACGAGTAAATGATGATTCTTCTCTGCCGATGAAAGTTGGTTCTCTGATTATTAAGGATAATAGTTCAGTCTATGTTCTCTGGACAAATCTTGGTTCTCACAAATCTATCCCCGGTGGTTTTGTTGGGGATGTGAATCTTTATTTTTCTTCCGGTAGATTGGGAAAGTGAAATGCGCTCAATAATAGTAAAACCAGTAAATAAATTATCCGGCACTATTTGTGTTCCCGGAGATAAATCAATTTCTCATCGTGCTGTCATTCTTGGCTCTCTTACAAAAGGGACAACAAGAGTAACAGGGTTTCTTGAGAGCGAAGACTGTATGAGAACAGTTAAAATCTTCAGGCAGTTGGGTGTTGATATAGTTGTAAGTGGAAATGAGGTAGTGATAACTTCGGGTGGTCTCCATGGACTAAAAGAACCAAAGGGAGACTTATACGCAGGCAACTCCGGAACGACAATGAGGCTTATGCTTGGAGTTCTGGCAGGTCAGAAGTTTACTTCAAGAATTACGGGTGATGATTCTCTTTGTAAAAGACCTATGCAAAGGATTACAGAGCCATTAAGAGGTATGGGGGCTAAAATTACAGGTACAGTTAAAAATGATGGTGAATATGCTCCTATTGTTGTTTCTGGAGGAGATCTTTCAGGAATAGACCATAAATCAGTTTTAGTTGCAAGCGCGCAGGTAAAATCCGCAATTCTTTTAGCAGGTTTATATGCAAAAGGGGAAACTTCGGTTTTGGAATTTTCTAAATCACGAGATCATACTGAAAGAATGCTCAAATATTTTGGTTCAGATTTGAAAGTAGATGAAAACAAGGTATCAATAAATGGAGAGGGACATTTAATGTCTAAAGATATAGTTGTGCCTGGAGATATATCTTCTGCCGCCTTTTTTATGGTAGCTGCTTCATGTTTAGAAGGCTCAGAAGTTACAATAAAGAATGTAGGAGTGAATCCTACCCGGACAGGTATAATTGATGTAATGAAAGATATGAAAGCAAACATAGAATTGAAAAATGAAAAGACAATTTCAGAAGAACCTCGGGCAGATATTCTTGTTAAAAGCAGCAGACTTAAAGGAATTACTATTGAACCTAGTGAGATACCAAGAATAATTGATGAAATTCCAATAATTGCAGTTGCTGCCGCATTTGCGCAGGGAGAAACTATAATTAAGGGAGTCTCTGAATTGAAAGTTAAAGAAAGTAACAGGCTCATGGCAATTCGGGACCTATTTCACTACTTCGAAATGAGGCTCAATGATTGCAGTTCTAAAAGACTGGTTATTCCAGGAGATCAAGATACGAAACCCAAAACCTTTCCCGGAGCCGTATGTAACAGCCTTGGAGATCATCGAATAGCTATGACTGGAATTATTATGGGACTAATGGCAAAAGGGGAAACGATTGTATATGATACAGATTGTATTAATACGTCTTTTCCTAACTTTATAGAAATATTAAAGGAAGTGACTCCTGAAGGAACGATTAAAGTTGAGAAATAAGATAACTATAGCTATTGACGGCCCTGCCGGTTCAGGTAAAAGCAGTGTTTCAAAGATTATTGCAAAAAGATTAGGGCTTTTATATGTAGATACAGGCGCTATGTACAGAGCCTTGACACTTAAGGCTATGAGAAATGGTATTGACCTGGGAAAAGAGACAGATCTGGCAGGACTCGCGCATAATACTGAAATTGAGCTAACCCATAAGGAAGAGGGGACTGTTGTTTTACTTGACGGACAAGATGTAACAGAAAAAATAAGAGGAACTGATGTAACAAATAATGTCTTTTATCTTGCCAGGGCAGAAGGGGTAAGAGAGTGTATGAAGAGGCTGCAGAGGAAAATTGCAGAAAAGGGTGATGTCGTAATGGAAGGACGGGATATCACAACAGTTATATTGCCTGATGCAGACTATAAGTTTTATCTGGATGCTTCTTTTGAGGAGCGTGTGAAGAGGCGCAGAAAAGAGTTAGAGCAAAATGGCAAACAATTTGTGGAATCAGAACTTTCAAAAGATATAAAAATACGAGACAAAAAAGATTTGACAAGAAAGATAGCGCCTTTAAGAAAAGCAGAGGATGCTATTGTTGTTGACTCAACAGGAATGAGTTTGGAAGAGGAAGCAGAAGCAGTCATATCCTACGTAAAATGATATATACAATAGCTAAAGCAATTTCATATATTTTCTGTAAGATCTATTTCAGATTAGAAGTAGAAGGCGCTGATAATGTTCCTGAAAAAGATGGGGTGTTAGTTGCTTCAAATCATAGCAGTTTTCTGGACCCTGTTATTGTAGGAGTTGGAATATCCAGACAAACTTATTACCTGACAAAACAGAACTTGTTTAAGATCCCTATATTTGGATTGCTAATCAAAGCCTTGCATACTATTCCAGTAAGGCGTGAGCAGGTGAGCGTCTCTACATTTAAGGAACTAATTAAATCCCTAAATGCAAAGAAAGCTATCATTTTATTTCCGGAAGGAACAAGAAGTATAGATGGGAAACTAGGCCAAGGAAAGATGGGTATAGGTATGCTTGCTTTAAAAGCAGATGTTCCCATTGTACCTGCCTATATAGATGGAGCAGTAAAGGCTTTTCCTAAAAATGGAAAATGGATACATCCAAAGAAGATTAGAGTTATATTTGGCAAGCCAATTGTGCCTAATAGTAAAGACCCAAGTAAGAATAACTATCAAAAAATAAGCGCCCAAGTGATGGAGTCTATAAATCGTTTAAAAGAAAATATAGCTTGCTAATAGGGAAACAGTCTGCTATTTTATGAAAATGATTTTTAGGAAATTTTGAAATAATAAGGAGGATTTTAGTTTAATGCAGAAGACTAAGGAAGATTTAGAAGCACTGTATGAGCAGAGTTTTAAAAATATTAAAAAGGGAGATGTTGTAAAGGGCAAAATTATTGAAATAGGACGAAATGAGGTAGTAGTGGATATAGGGTATAAATCTGAAGGAGTAATCCCTCTTACGGAATTTAAGGATGCATCTAAGCTGAAGGTTGGAGATGAGACAGACGTTTTACTTGAAAAAATTGAAGATGAATCAGGCTCAGTAGTCTTGTCAAAAGAAAAAGCCGGTGAAATGAAGTTTTGGAGCGATATCGCGGCAGCGTTTTCAGAAGAAAAAAGCGTTACAGGCAAACTGGTAAGAAGGATAAAAGGCGGGTTTTCTGTAGATATCGGAGTTGAGGGATTTTTGCCTACTTCACAGTCAGACATCAAGATAATTGCTGATTTCGAAAATATGCTTAGAAAAGATTTAGAGTTTAAAATTATAAAATTGAATAAAATGCGTAGAAATGTTGTGGTTTCTCGTAACGCATTGTTTAAGAAGACACAAGTAGAGGATAAAGAAAAACTTTTTGGAGAGCTAAAGGAAGGACAGATTAGAAAAGGATTCATTAAAAATATAACGGATTTTGGAGCCTTTGTTGACCTTGGAGGGATTGATGGATTGCTTCATATAACGGATATATCATGGGGGCGTGTATCGCATCCCTCAGATGTGCTTTCTCTTGGACAGGAGATAGAAGTTATGATTTTGTCAATTGATAAAGAGAAGAATAGAGTATCTCTCGGCCTAAAGCAGAAAGCTACCAATCCATGGTTAGATATAGATAAAAAATATTCTGTTGGTTCAAAGGTTAAGGGAAAAGTAGTGAATATTACTGCTTATGGCGCTTTTGTTGAATTAGAAGAGGGAATAGAGGGCTTAATGCATATATCTCAGATGTCATGGACTAAAAAGATTATGCATCCCTCTGAGGTTGTAAATATGGGAGATGTAGTAGAAGCTATTGTTTTAAGTCTTGAAGAGGGAGAGGAAAAAATCTCCTTAGGGATAAAACAGTTAGAAGCAAATCCATGGGAAAAGGTAGAAGAAAAATATCCTGTTGGAGCAAAGATTAAAGGCACAGTTAGAAACATAACTGATTATGGCGTGTTTGTTGAAATAGAAGAAGGGATAGATGGGCTGGTACATATCTCAGATTTATCATGGTCTACGAGAGCAAATGATCCGTCGAAAATGTTTAAGAAAGATGATGAGATAGAAGTTGTTGTGTTATCTATAGACCCCGGTAACAGAAAAATCTCTCTGGGTGTAAAACAGCTTACATCTGATCCTTGGGAAGAGTTATCTGATAAATATAAAGATGGGATGGATGTAGAGTGTGGAGTAATAAAGATAACTAAGTTTGGCGTTTTTGTTGAGCTTGAGCAAGGAGTAGAAGGTTTGATTCACGTTTCAGAACTGTCAGAAGGAGAAAATTTAGAGAAGAAGTATGAAATTGGCGCGAGAATCACTGCTAGAATAGTTAAAATTGATTTACAAGGAAGGAAGATAGGACTAAGTTTAAAGGCTAAATCCGAAGCACAAAGCACAAAATCCGAAACAATATCAAATAACAAAAATACAAATGCTCAAAACGATGTTTAGAATTTTGAAAATTAGGATTTTAGATTTGTTTTGGGTTTAGATATTAGGATTTCGGATTTGTTTAATGATGATAGTTTTTTTCGTTCTAATATTTAGTTTATGCATAGGTAGTTTTTTAAATGTATGTATTTATCGAATCCCCAGGCAAAAGTCTATAGTATTTCCTCCGTCTCTATGTCCAAAATGCAGTAAGAGTATAAAGTGGTTCGATAATATCCCGTTAATAAGCTATGTTCTGCTTAGAGGCAGATGCAGGTTTTGCAAAGAAAAGATATCCGCGCAGTATTTTATTGTTGAACTTCTCACAGGAGTGCTATTACTGTTATTGTATTTTAAATTTGGCATTAGTACAAAGTTCTTTATATATTCGCTTCTTTTTGCAGTATTTATAGTTGTTTCTTTTATAGATATTGAGTGGATGCTTATTCCTGATTTCTTCTCTCTTTTTGGAATTGCGTTCGGACTTTTAATAAGTTTCCTCTATCCTCCATTAATGAATTCAGCATCAAATCTTGAAGCTTTCCTGAGATCCTTAGGAGGGGCTTTATTTGGTGGATTAAGTCTTACATGTGTTGCCTTTTTTGGCTGGTTTATTTTTAAAAAGGAGGCAATGGGAGGTGGGGATATCAAGTTGATAGCAATGATAGGAGCATTTATTGGATGGCAATATACTTTAATGACTCTTTTTATATCATTTCTTGCAGGTGCGTTTTTTGGAGTAAGCTTTCTAATTATAGTAGCGATAGAAAGAGTAGGTGCAACACTTAAGAGAATAAAAAGAAAGAGTAAGGAACTCACCAAGAGACAATTTTATTTCATAGTTCCAGCTAAGAGTCTGATTCATCAGTTGAATCGTAGAAGAGGAACTGCAATACCATTTGGTCCATATATTGTTCTTGGAGCGATTTTATCTATATTATATGGAGATAAACTTCTTAACATTTATCCCATTATTCTCCAGAAGATATGGGGTATGTAAGTAAGATTTCCAATTAAATCAAAAATAATCCTTGATATTCCAGACATGCTGTAGTAAAATCAGAATGTAAGAGAGTTTGAATATAGGAGGGTTGGAATTATGATGAATCTTGTTAAGATAAAGGATAAGTATCAGGTTACTATTCCTGAAGATATAAGAAAAAAAACACATTGCGAAGTAGGGGAATTGTTGAATATAAGTTTGCATGGAGATGAAATAGTATTGAAACCAATGACTGTTGAGGAGAAGTATTCAGAGAACGAAATTAACGCACTTGAGAAGATTTTTAAGAGTCCGCATAATCGCGGCAGAATAATGAATGCTAGTGAATTTAAGAGACATCAGGAGAAACTATAATTGAGATTTGAGTCTCTTGCTTCATACGAGCGTAGTCTTAAAAAATTAGATGCTGAAATAAAGAATAAAGTAAAGACAGCAGTTAATAAGTGTGTGGATTTCTTTGAAGGTGGGCATAGACCGAAAGGACTGGGACTAAGAAGACTTTCAAAACATATTTGGGAAATACGGGTTGATTTGAAAATAAGAGTTGTTTTTCGGCTTGAGAGAGACTTGGTTCAGTTGGGTCTTGTCGGAAGTCATGATGATATTAAAAGATTTTTAAAGCATTTTGATTGACTTTTGGTAATGGGATGATAAACTTAGACTAACGTTGTTTTAAAAACCGTAAGGAGGTGTAGCATGGCAGAAGGTTATTGTGTGAAGTGCAAGGCTAAGAAAGAAATGAAAGATGCCAAGGAAGTTACAATGAAGAATGGCAGAAAAGCAATGAAAGGCGTTTGTCCAAGCTGCGGTACTGGTATGTATCGGATAATGGGCAAGTAATAATTACCTGTCTTTTGTTTTGTGTGCCGCAGATAAAATTTTATCGAGTTTTATCTGCGGCATCTTTATTTTGGAGAAGATATAATTAAATACAGATGACTAATTTACGCTATCCTCTTTTATTTATTCCCGGTTGGGGAACTACTAAAACTATTTGGAATTATCAACTTAAATATTTCAGGCAGAGTTATAGAACTCTTGCTATATCTCTTGAAGCAGGCTGTATGAAAGCGCATACAGAACACTTGCTTGAAATTATAAAAAAATCAAAATTAAGCAGCATCAATCTGGTTGGATGGTCAATGGGCGGCATGATTGCTATTAATTTTGCATTTCAATACCCTGAATACGTGAAGAAACTTGTTCTTGTTAGCGCTCCTGCAAAATTTGTTGCTTCAAAGGATTATGATGCGGGTATATCTCACGCTGTAATGCAAAGCTTTATCAACAAGTTCAGGAAATCACCTGTGAGAATGTTAAGCAATTTTGTAAGTCTTGTTTTGAAGAATGCGGATTTTAAAAAAGAAGATTTGAATTTAATAAAGCAATCGTCAAGAATGTCTGATAAAAATACAACTCTTCAGAATCTGTTGTTGCTCAGAGATTGTGATCTGAGAGATAAATTAAACTCTATAAAAGTTCCCACTCTCATAATTCACGGGAAAATGGATATGGTATGTCCTTATGCTTGCGCAGATTATTTGCACAGTAAAATAAAAAATTCTGTTCTTCATACGTTTGAGCGCGCAGGACATGTTCCATTTATAACGAAACATGAGGAATTTAATAATTTATTAGATGGATTTCTGAGAGATTATGAATTTTAAACATAGAACCAAGTCCTCATTTTCAAAAAGCGCTCTGACATATGATAATATTGCCGGACTGCAGTTTAAGATCGCAGATATACTGGTCTCAATGCTGGATAAGTCTAAATGCGCCTTGAAGATACTGGACGTAGGAACAGGAACCGGTTATCTTATTGATAAGCTTGAGCGTATATTCCCAAACGCAAAAATATATGCTGCTGATATCGCCTTTGGAATGGTCAAAATATCCTCGGCAAAAAAATGTATTAACAGAACTAATTTCATACAGGCAGACGCTGAATTTTTACCGTATAAGAATGATATGTTTGACATACTAATTTCAAATTCTGCATATCAGTGGATGGAAAACTATTCCAGAGGGATAAATGAATTGTATAGAGTTATAAAACCGGAAGGAAAATTCATTTTTTCAATGTTTGGAGGAGAGACGCTATGCGAACTTGGTAGTTCCTTTATAGAGGCGCATAATACTTTGGGCACACAGCCTAACTCTCATTGTATTGATTTTATTGATGAGAAGAAACTTATCAGTCTTCTTAGTAAATTTAAAGGAGTTGATGTGCGGAAAATCACAGAAAGAATATATTATGATAATGTTGAGAGTTTATTGACCTATCTTAAGTCTTTAGGGTCCCACAATCACCTATACGGCTCAGGGGATGGATTGGGCAATAGAAGACTAATGAACAAAATGAAAGAAGTGTATGCAAAAAAATATTTCGAGAACAATAAGATTTTTGCAACCTATGATATATTGATTGCACAAGGGCAAAAATGAGAAAAGGCGTTTTTATTATAGGGACTGATACTGGGGTTGGCAAAACCATTATAGCTGGAGGATTGGCTCGTCTGTTTCACAACATGGGGATAAATGTAGGTGTTATGAAACCTGTTGAGACAGGAGGAAAATATAAAAAAGGCAAACTTGTTGGCAAGGATACTGAATATCTGATCAGAATGAGTAAAATTCAAGACACTTACAGCCATATCAATCCTTATATATTACAGCATCCTTTAGCCCCGTATGTTGCTGCAAAGCTTGAAGGAAAGAAAATATACAAGAAAAAAATACTTACCTCTTTTAGAAACTTTACGGATAAATACGATTTCTTAATCGTTGAAGGATGCGGTGGATTTCTTGTGCCGATAACATCCAATTATATGATTTCTGATCTTGCTGGAGATATGAAACTTCCTATTATAGTTGTTGCAAGAGCAGAGCTGGGAACTATTAACCATACTCTTTTGACTCTGGATCATGCGCAAAGATCAGGACTTAAAGTACTAGGCATTATTATAAACAAAACCAGTAGAGAAATTCACATGGCTGAGGAAACTAATCCACAGATTATAAAAACCTTCGGGAAGGTGCCCATACTTGGTGTAATCCCATATATTCCAGGACGTAAAAACATGGATTATGTCGTCAACAAATATGTAGACATTAAAAAGATTTTATACAATAATATATAGGGGTTGGAAACCCTTATGAGGAGAGAATAATGAGAATCATTGCAATTGCAAAAAATACCTTCAAAGAAGCATTGAGAGGAAAGATGTTTAACATTATGCTGATTTTTGCTCTGGGCGCTATTGGAAGCACAAAGATGTTTACATTTTTTACTCCGCGCGAAGAGATGAAGATGATCAAAGACATGGGGTTTCTTTTTATAACAATTTTTGGACTGCTAATAGCGATTATTCTTGGAGCAAGATTAATTTATGAAGAACTGGAGAAAAAGACAATATATACTGTGCTTTCTAAGCCGGTTCGCAGATATGAGCTTATTTTAGGAAAACTAGTTGGCGCAATGTTTACCCTGTTTATTAATCTCTGCTTTATGACTGGTGTGTTTTTAAGTGTGCTTTATCTAAAGGAGCGCGCTCTGAATTTTGAAATATTCAAAGCCATGTTTCTAATTTTTATTAGTTTATCGCTGCTTAGTTCTGCTGCTATTATGTTTTCAACATTTTCTACTATGTGGATAAGCATAACTTTGACATTATTTCTCTATATTGTAGGAAATATATTTGAGTATCTTAAACATCTGGCGCAAAAAGGCGGCATAGTATTGAAATTCGTTCTTGAAGGAGCATATTACCTTTTCCCTAATTTTACTAATTTCAACATAAATCGCGATGTTGTTCATGGCACGGCAGTATCAGGCATACATATACTTAAGGTTACGCTTTATGGGTTAAACTATATAATAATATTTACACTTCTTGCCATATTATTTTTTAGAAAGCGGGAAGTATGAGATTTAGACCTCAAAAAATACATTTCATATTTCTTATTGTTATTCTGATATTGCTGATTATAGTCGTGCCTTTACAGCGCAGTATAGACAGGGATTTGGATAAATTACATCCGGAGAGAAAATTGGTTACTGCTCCGGCAGGGGAATTCCTGGGGCAATTTCTCTTTGGTTTCAAGGATATTGTTGTAGATTTAATGTGGCTTAGAATAGATTACTACTGGGATCACCAGCAGCAGGAGAAGATGTTCCCGCTTTACAGAATGATCACCAAGCTTGATCCGCGCTTTCTTGACGCATGGATTTTATGGGCATGGAATATCGGATATAACCTTAGCGCAGCTGTAAAGGATCCTGAAATAAAAGAAAAATGTTATTGGGCAGACGTTAATATACTAAAAGAAGGCATAGAGTTTAATCAAGACAAGTATGACCTGTTCTTTGAGTGCGGATGGGTTTATTACCATAAGTTGAAATTGTTTACAGAAGCCGCTAAATACTTTGCATTGGCTGGACAAGCTGGACAGGCTAAGGATCGTCCAATGTATATTCCTCACATTCTTGCGCACAGCTATGCCAAGCAGCATAACTGGCAGAAGTCTTTAGAAATATGGGAATCTGTTAAGAGAAAAAACAATGAGTCTGCGTCGCAATCTGAAGTTGCACGAAGGCACATAAAGAAAATGAAAAAACATATCGAAATGGAACAAAGGGGCGAAACAGTTAAGGATGAGATGTACCCATGAAAACAAGAAAAATCCTAAATCCGAATATCGAAACTCGAAACAAATGCTAAGTTCAAATTTTCAAAATTCTAAACATTGTTTTGAGCATTTGTATTTTGGTCATTTGATATTGTTTCGTATTTCGGATTTCGTGCTTCGAATTTTGGATTATAGGAAATATGAAGAAATTAGATAAAGTAGATATTTCCATTATTATAGTTGTGGTTTTTTTATTGGGTGTAATGGCAGTGCCCAGTTATATTAAGGATCAGGTAGCTTATAGAAAGGAAACGTGTTTGACCAATATGAGGAAAATCGCATGGGCAAAGCAAAAATGGGCAGCCAGCAACAAGAGAGAGAATGGAGCTGATTGCACTATGGATGATTTAGTTCCTGAATATCTTCCTGAAGAATTACAGTGTCCATCCGGTACTAAACCGTATATCATTAATCCTATAGGCAAGAATCCTGTTTGCCCGAATCATACTTTGCCTTGACCTAGTCTGTCTTGTATGATATTTTTAGACTATTAGAAACGATATGGAGGAAGAGAAATGAGCACAATTTTTCAATCGCTTTTTAGTTTGTTTTCAAATGACATAGCAATAGATCTTGGAACGTCAACTACTCTTATATACGCAAAGGGCAAAGGCATTGTTCTTTCTGAACCATCGGTTGTTGCTATAAGAGGAAATACAAGCAAGGTGCTGGCTGTTGGGAATGACGCAAAGAAAATGCTCGGAAGAACACCCGGAGATATTCAGGCAATAAGACCTTTAAAAGATGGAGTCATTGCGGATTTTGAGATAGTGGAGATAATGCTAAGACATTTTATAACAAAAATTCATAATAGAAGAATCTTTGTAAGCCCAAGGGTAGTTATTGCTATTCCATCAGGTATAACGGCTGTAGAAAGGAGGGCTGTGGAGGATGCTGCTATGCATGCAGGGGCAAAGGAGGTTTATTTGATCGGAGAGCCAATGGCAGCAGCCGTAGGCGCGGGGCTTCCTGTTCAGGATCCAGCTGCAAGCATGATTGTAGATATAGGTGGCGGAACTACAGAGGTTGCAGTTATATCTCTTGTCGGCAGTGTTTATGGACGAACAATCCGTATTGCCGGCGATGAAATGGATGAGGCTGTCATAGCTT
>JAUWOV010000114.1 GCA_030611945.1 bacterium
TAATAGAACCGCATATCCAAAATTTCGCCGTACTGTAAAAGAAGTTTTTAGACAAGGTCTGATTATAAAAGCAGGAGGGAATAGATACACTGCTCCAAAGATAATTGATCCTATCAAGCACATTTTAGAAGAATTCAAAATACGCCAAAATTTTCCTAAACTAGTAATAGAAGAATGCGAAAAGATTGATCCATTTATTTCTAAAGAAGAAATTAGAAAGCGCCGCAACCTGACCGAGCTCACATGTTTTACAATAGACCCTGAAGACGCAAAGGATTTTGATGATGCAGTATCTATTGAGGAAATTGATAATGGAGGCTTTTTACTTGGCGTTCATATAGCGGATGTAGATCATTATGCAAATAAGAATGGGCATATAGATAAGCAAGCTCTTTCCAGAGGAACAAGCATATATCTTCCAGATAGAGTGATCCCGATGCTGCCTTCCAAGCTTTCTGAGAATCTGTGCAGTTTAAAGCCTGATGAAAACAGATTAGCTTTAACAGTTATGATAAAAATAGATGCGCAGGGCAGTATTACAGAATGCGAAATCTTTGAGAGCATGATCAAAAGCAAGGCAAGGCTGTCATATGAATCTGCGGAGGAATTGATACATTATAAAGGGGCAGATAAGCATACAGAAATATCATCATCCCTGAAAATCATGTACAAACTAAGCAGGATATTGGATAAAAAAAGATTAGAAAGAGGATACATTGATTTTGATGTGCCTGAGGTTAAGATCTCGCTTGATAAAAACGGGAAAATTTTTGATATTCAAAAGAAGCAGAGATTATCCAGCCATATTTTGGTCGAAGAATTTATGCTTCTTGCAAATCAGTGTGTAGCAGAATACATCACCAAAAATAAGGTTCCTATGATCTATCGCGTTCATGAAACTCCGGACGACCTAAAAATAAAAGACTTTGCTATGCTTGCAAAAACGCTTGGTTGCAAATTTGATAAAAACAAATCTGAAGATCCAAAATATATACAGAGATTTCTACATAAAACAAATGGGGAAAAGAATCATGCTCTTATTAGCCAGATTCTTTTAAGATGTATGCAAAAAGCAATATATTCCACCAAGAATGTTGGACACTTCGGGCTTGCATTAAACTGCTATACTCATTTCACCTCCCCTATCAGACGCTATCCTGATCTGATTGTTCACAGAATTCTTAAAAACAAGTTTAAAAATCAGATAGATAACCTTTCTGAGATTGCAGGCATTGCTTCTGAAAGAGAACAAATAGCAGTTAAAATAGAAAGAGAATCAATCAAGTTAAAACAGGTTGAGTTTATGAAAAACAAAGTGGGAGATATATTTGAAGGTGTAATATCTGGTGTTCAGCCATACGGTTTATTTGTTGAGCTTGATGATACTCTTGCTGAAGGACTTGTTCATGTCAGCGCACTAAAGAATGACTACTATACGTTCTCTGAGAAACAGTTTGCGCTTGTAGGAAGACGGACAAAAAGAAGATTCCAGCTTGGAGACGCAGTAAGAGTACAGGTGGTTAAAATAGATACAAATAAAGGGCTGATCGATTTTATATTGCTTGATGATAAAAAAAGAAGCTGAATATGTTAGAAAATGTAAAATCTATTCATTTTATTGGCATTGGCGGAATAGGAATGAGCGGGATTGCTTATGTTCTGCTTAAATCAGGATATCAGGTAAGCGGCTCAGATAAGAAAACTTCATCAATAACCAATAAACTAAAACTAAACGGCGCGAATATCTTCTATGGTCATAGTGCTAAGAATATAACAGTTCAGAATCTTGTCGTTTATTCCACAGCTATCTCAGAGTCTAATCCGGAACTTGCTGAAGCCAGAAAAAGAAAAATCCCAATAATTCACAGAGCAGAACTGCTCGCAGAAATGGCAAATAATAAAAAGAGTATATTTGTAACGGGTTGTCATGGAAAAACCACGGTATCATCAATGATTGCGCATATGCTTACAGAAACAGGGTATGACCCAACAGTAATTGTAGGAGGCGAAATTAGTTCTTTAGGGGGGAATGCCCGCTTGGGAGCAAGCCCATGGTTTGTAGCAGAGGCTGATGAAAGTGATAAATCATTTTTGAAACTAAATCCGTATTTCTGCATTATTACAAATATTGACGAAGACCATCTTGAGTATTACAAGAATCTTGAGGATATTATAGATACGTTCCTGAATTTTGCAGAGCGAACAAATAAATCCGGCAGAATATTTTGCTGCATTGACAATAATAACGTAAAAGAACTGGTTTCCAGACTACATGAAGGAAAATTCAAAACTCCAATAACAACCTATGGAATGAGCAGGAATGCTGAGATACGAGCTGACAACCTCATATGCGAAGGGCTTTCAACAGGTTTTGATGTATATAAAAATGCTGAATTACTTGGCTCTTTTACACTCAGCGTTCCGGGAAAATATAATGTTCTTAATGCGCTTGGGACAATTGCGCTTGGCATGGAAATAGGATTATCTTTTAATGCAATAAGAAAATCATTGCAAAGCTTTAATGGTGTAAATAGAAGATTCCAGATCAAGGCGCATATCGGAAATATAATGGTTATAGATGATTATGCTCATCATCCGACTGAAATTGAAGCAGTTTTAAAAACAGCTAAAAGCTTACAGAAAAAGCGTATTGTGGCTGTATTTCAGCCTCATAGATATACAAGAACTGAAAAACTATATAAAGAATTTGCTGTGGCTCTGTCAATGGCTGATAAGGTCATATTAACTGATGTATACAGCGCAGGAGAAGTTCCCATAAAAGGAGCTGATACAGCCACAATCTTTAATGCTATGAAGAATAATGGTTATAAAAATGCCGTATATATTCCTGATAAAAGCAGAATTCTCAGTTATTTGAGCAATACTATGGAGAAAGGAGATATAATGCTTTTTATGGGAGCAGGCGATATTTCCGCAGTGGCAGAGAAACTTGCAGATAAATTAATATGAATAAAGAATTAGCCAAAGAGCTCTGTGATTTGATAAGAGGAGAGGTCAAGTTTAACGAACTCTTATCCAAGCACACATCCTTTAGAATTGGAGGCCCTGCAGATGTGTGGATATGTCCAGAAGATATCTCAGATATCAAAAATACTCTCATATTCTGCAATAGTTATAATATTCCTGTTACAACCCTTGGTGGAGGAACAAACGTTTTAATCAGCGATAGAGGAATAAGAGGCGTTGTGTTGAATTTGAAACGTGGATTATGTGGTATCAGCATA
>JAUWOV010000076.1 GCA_030611945.1 bacterium
ATACATGTGTAATTCCATCTGCGTCAATATTAAATGCTACTTCTATTTGAGGTACTCCGCGTGGAGCAGAAGGTATACCCACCAGGTCAAACCTGCCAAGAGTCTTATTATACTGCGCCATTTCCCGCTCTCCCTGCAATACATGTATGCTTACAGCTGTCTGGTTATCTGCAGCTGTACTGAATGTCTGGGATTTCTTTGTCGGAATGGTTGTATTTCTCTCTATAAGCTTTGTGCAAACTCCTCCCAAGGTCTCAATCCCAAGAGAAAGAGGAGTAACATCAAGAAGCGTTACGTCTTTAACCTCTCCTGAAAGCACACCGGCCTGTATAGCAGCTCCAACAGCAACAACCTCGTCCGGGTTAACGCCCTTATAAAGTTCTTTGCCAAAAAACTGTTTTACTGCTTCCTGAACCTTTGGAGACCTTGTCTGCCCGCCAACAAGTATTACATGATCAATATCCTTTGTTTCCATTTTTGCATCAGCCAGCGCTTGTTTACACGGGGCAATTGTGCTGTCTACAAGGGCTTGTGTCAGCTTTTCCAGCTGCGCGCGCGTAAGTGTTATATCCAGATGCTTTGGTCCGCTTTGATCCGCTGTTATGAATGGAAGGTTTATATTCGCTGTCTGAGCAGTAGAAAGCTCTACTTTTGCCTTTTCAGCGCCTTCTCTCAATCTCTGCATCGCCATCTTATCATTACTCAAATCCATACCATTGGACTTTTTAAATTCGCTGACCAGCCAGTCAAGGATTTTCTGATCAAAGTCATCTCCGCCTAACTTCGTATTACCATTAGTTGCCTTAACCTCAAAAACCCCATCTCCAATATCAAGTATGGAAATATCAAATGTTCCGCCGCCAAGGTCGTACACTGCAAGAATCTGTTCCTTTTTTTTATCAAGCCCATATGCTAAAGAAGCCGCAGTCGGCTCATTTACTATTCTAAGCACTTCAAGACCTGCAATCTTACCGGCATCCTTGGTAGCCTGTCTCTGGCTGTCATCAAAATACGCAGGAACAGTAATAACCGCTTTTTCAACTTTATTTCCCAAATAACTTTCTGCGTCCTGTTTGAATTTCTGAAGTATTGCAGCAGATATCTCAGGAGGAGTATATTCCTTATCACCGGCTTTTACCTTTGTTTTTTGTCCCATTTTTCTCTTTATTGAGCTTATTGTATTCTCAGGATTTGACACTGCCTGTCTTTTAGCAATCTGTCCAACCAATCTTTCTCCTGTTTTGGATATTGCCACAACAGACGGAGTAGTTCTGCTTCCTTCTGCATTAGCAATGACAACAGGTTTCCCGCCTTCCATAACTGCCATGCAGGAATTAGTCGTTCCTAAATCAATACCTATTACTTTACCCATTACCAGTCCTCCTTTTTTATTCCATTATTTATTTTGTTTTTTTAATATCTTTTTTGACACTTTTACAAGAGACGGTCTTATAACCTTTCCATGCAGTTTATAACCTGCGCTAACTTCTTCAACTACCGTGTCTTCAGGATGTTTATCAGTTTCTACCTGCATAACCGCCTCATGCTTATCAGGATTAAACTGAGTACCATGAGCCCTGATCTCTTCCAGCCCATTTTGTCTCAAGATATCCTCAAATTGCTTTAAAACCAGTTTAATGCCCTTTTTGAGGTCATTGATATTACTTGCCTTATCCGCTGAGTCTACAGCTCTTTTAAAATTATCAACAACAGGTAATATCTCATTGATTAGTTTCTCATTTGCAAATTTAGCAAGAGATTCATATTCTCTTGCAGTCCTCTTTTTAAAATTGTCAAACTCTGCCTGCAGCCTTAAAAGCTGGTCATGTCTTTCATCACATAAAGCAGATTTTTCTTCCAGCTTCTTTAGTTCTTTCGCTGTATATTTTGATTTTTTTACTGTCTCTTTACGCATCGCTATTCCCCTTTGTGCCTCTGTGCCCTTGTGCCTACTTTCTTATTCAAGCAAGAGTTTTTTCATAATATCACTTAATTTACACGCAGTATAATTTAGTTTACTTATTACTCTTGAATATGCCATTCTTCTTGGCCCTATTATGCCTAATGATCCCATTGGAGATCCAAACAGGCCATACCTTATAGTAAGCAAACTACAGTTCTCTATGTCGCTGTCAGCTGTTTCCCTGCCAATAAGAACTTTTATCCCGTTGCTGTCAATGGGCATATTAAGAATTTTAGACAAATACCTTGTATTCAATGCCCTGAACATAGCTTGCGCTTTATTAATATCACTAAATTCAGGATACTGCATAAGATATTCATAGCCGTCAATGAAAACAGTTTTTTCTTCCTCAAAAGAAAGAATGACATCCAGTATATCCATCACGCAGTTATATGCTGTTTCGTCAAGGTGGGAATATTTCTCTTTAAAAATCTCTCTAAAATCTGAGCGTATGTGAATAAAGTCAAGCCCTTCCAGGTTCTCATTCAGAAATGCGCATATTCTTTGCAGATCAGTAATTGATACTTCATCCCTGAAACAAACCACCTTTTTTTTCATATCTCCTGAACGCATAATAATAATAATCATAATTCTGTGACCTTGAAGAGCTATAAGCTCCAAATGCTTGAATGTCCCGCTATCATGAAATCTTGGCAGTTCTGCAAATCCCATATAGTTAGTTATAAAAGACAGCATCTTTGTTGTTTCTTTAATTATTGACTCAATATCATAACTAATACTTGAATATGCATCATCTATAAAGTTTCTTTCTTCATCTGCAAGCAGTTCTGTCTTTATAAGATAATTAACATAAAAGCGGTACCCTTTATCAGTAGGGACTCTGCCTGCAGAAGTGTGAGGCTGTATCAAATACCCTTGCTCCTCCAACTTTACCAGAATATTCCTGACAGTAGCTGATGATACGTTTAATTTGTAAGCCTTAACCAGTTTTTGAGAAGCAATAGGCTCTCCAGTATTAATATATGAATAAATTGCTGCTTTTAAGATATTTGCTTCTCTGTTGCCAACTACTGTCTTTTCAATCACTTCTGCTCCTTTTTTAGCACTCTAAAGCCGAGAGTGCTAAACTTAAGCATAAAATAGCAATTAGAGTGACTTTTGTCAAGTTGAATTTTTTCTGATTCTTTTCAGGCAGGTTTGTTTTCCCAGAACATCCATTACATCAAATATTGGTGGGCTTAGTAGCGGGGATAGGATTTGAACCTATGACCTTTGGGTTATGAGCCCAACGAGCTACCAGACTGCTCCACCCCGCGATATTCTATATGTTGCCCGGCAAGGGCTCGAACCTCGAATCTCAGTACCAAAAACTGATGTGTTACCATTACACCACCGGGCAATTAAATTGTTATTATTTCTGACTTATCTACTCAGCTTTCTCTGTTTGATCTGCATTAAGCTCAATTTCTGGTGATTGAGCAGACGTATCTTCAGGCTGTTGTTCAACCTTTTCTACCGGCTGCTCAACGCTAGGTTCAGTACTTATAGGCTGTTCAACTTCAGGTTTAATCTCAGGTTTAACCTCCTGAGGCAATTCTGCTCTTTCTGCTTCATAAACTTCTAATATCTTTTTCTGCAGATAGTTTCTGGCTTCTGTAGTTATTGGATGCGCTATATCTCTGTGCTCATCTATTCTATCTTCTCCTTCTTTCATTTGAACGCTCTGAAATTCAAGAGCCTTGCCGCACTGATTACAAAATTTACTTCTAAGAGCATTACGATGATGACAGTTGGGACATGCTTCTCTTACCTGCCTGGAAGGCATTGCTACAAACAACCCTTTTCTCCCATCAATAACTTTTAAATCTCTCACAACAAAAGAATTGTCAAAAATAATAGTTGCATACGCTTTTAATTTGCTGCCTTCTCTATCTCTTAGTCTAACTTTTACTTCTGTGATTTCCATTAAAATTTACTCCTTAATTTGTTGTTCACTACTTTAAATGCCTTTTGCCACATAACAGACTACTCCTAATTTTTGGTCATTAGAAAGATTTTCGGATATCAAGTAAGCATCGTCTTTGCTTGAGACTATACCAAAAACTGTAGACCCTGTTCCACTCATTAAGGCGCCGCTTGCTCCACAAGCTATCATTTTCTTCTTAATGTATTTAACAAGCGGATATTCTTTAAACACTACCCCCTCCAATCTGTTAAACAAATTATCTGCGATATCCTTAATCTGTAATTTCTTAAGCTTCGGCAACTTAGCACTATTTATGTTTTTTGTCAACTCCCTATCCAATCTTCCATATGCCCATTTTGTTGAAACGCTCATATTTGGAACAGCTAGAACAAGCCATATCTTAGGTATAGCAAAACAAGTGTGTATTTTTACTCCTCGTCCTTTTACCAGCGCAGTTTTACCATTAATGAAGAATGGAACATCAGAACCTATTTCTGCTCCTAATTCCTGTAATTGCGCATTTTTTAACCCAATATTCCAGAGTTGATTTAAGCCTTTGAGAACCGAAGCCGCATTGCTACTGCCGCCGCCCAAACCGGATCCAACAGGTATTTTTTTGTCAATTGTAATAGAAATCCCCTTTTTAATATTGAATCTTTCTATAAGTAGTTTTGCCGCTTTGTATGCCAGATTGTCCCGAAAGTTTTCGGGATTAGATGGAATGCTGATTTCTCTATTTGGGCAGAGAATGGTTATATCTCTCAGCCTATCCTCCAATAGTATATTATCGCATAAACTTATTTTTTGAATTAGGCTTTCAATTTCGTGGTAACCATCATCTCTCTTTCCTAATACCTCTAAAAACAAATTAACTTTTGCATACGATTTTAGAGAGAGACTGCTCATTTAAGTTTCCCTGTGATATCTGATATTTTATTGAATCTGTTATCTTCCATATACTTTTTAATGCCATCTATAATCTCAGAACAAGTATTGGGATTAACAAAGTTTGCTGTGCCAATGGCAACTGCGCTTGCACCGGCAAGCAAAAATTCAATAGCGTCGTCTGAAGTCATTATTCCACCCATACCAATTACCGGGATACTGACTTTTTTAGATGCTTCGTAAACCATTCTTAATGCTACTGGTTTAACCGCAGGACCTGACAGCCCTCCAATGACATTTGCCAGCTTAGGCTTTTTTGTCTGAACATCAATACTCATGCCTATCAGAGTATTGATTAAAGATACTGCATCTGCGCCTGCGTCTTCTGCTGCTCTGGCAATTAGTGTAATATCTGTGACATTAGGAGTAAGTTTAACAATTAATGGCAAACCTGTAACCTTTCTTACTTTTTTAACAAGTTGATAAGTTAAGTTTGCGTCTTGGGCAAACAATCCTGCGCGTTCTACATTAGGGCAGGAAATATTTATTTCCAATCCCGACAATCCAATATCTTTCAATAGATCAGCAAGTTTGACAAACTCTGCCTCCTTGCTGCCTGAAATATTTGCTATAATTGGCACCCTATACCCTTTTAGCTTTGGTAGTTTTTCTTCAATAAAAACCTTGGCTCCCGGATTCTGAAGTCCTATTGAATTCAGCATACCACCAGCTACCTCCACAATCCTAGGTTGAGGATTACCAATCCTCGGTTCCAGAGTTATAGTCTTTGCAACAATTGCTCCAAATTTTTTTATATCTATTAGTTGTGAATACTCCAGCCCGTATCCGAATGTGCCAGAAGCTGTCATTATTGGGTTTTTCATCTTTATTCCAGCAATATCCACACCAAGACTTAATTTACTCACATCTCCTCCCAAACAATTTCTTTTATATCAAAGACGGGCCCATCTTTACAAACCCGTTTGTAATTTTGAGTTTTGCCTTTTGAGTTTTGCCTTTTGAGTTTTAACTTTTGAGTTTTTATCGCGCATCCCATACACGCTCCAACACCACACGCCATTTGCCTTTCTAATGAGACCTGAGAGGAAACATTATACTTGGAAACTAATTGATTAACCTGTTTCAGCATAGGGACAGGTCCGCAGACGAACACCTTCAATTTTGAATTAAGTTCCTTTCTTAGTAGATCAACAACTGTTCCATGAAGCCCAAAACTTCCATCATCCGTAGATACTTTCACTTTGCAATCCAATTTTTCAAGCTCATCTATGCAGAGAATGCTGCGTTTAGTATCCGCGCCAATAAGAACAGTTACATTTGAGCACTGCTCAACAAGTCTCTGAGCAAGAAAATATAATGGCGCAATTCCTATACCTCCTCCAACAAGAATTGGCAATTGGCAATTGGAAACTAATTGGTAATCAAAACCACTGCCTAATGGACCTAGAACATCTATGGTATCGCCTGATGTCTTCTTAGATAATAATCCTGTTCCTCTTCCAATTACTTTATAAAGAATTTCAATAATATTGTTTTCTATACTATAAACACTGATGGGTCTTCTTAATAAAGGATCATAACTCTCTGTACATCTTATATGAAGAAACTGCCCTGGTCTTGCTTGCCCAGCTATTTCTTTTGACTCAAACGTCATTCTATAACAATCAGAAGAGACCTTTGTGTTTTCTATTATTTCTTTTTTGACACTAAAATTTTTTGTTCTCATGTTCTGTTAATCCTTAAAAACAACTCTTCCACCAACAATCGTTGCTATTACTTTGCCATTTAACTTTCTGTTATGATATGGACAATTTTTACTTTTTGAGAGGAACCTGTTGACATCTACGATCCATTTTTTATTCTCATCTATTATTGTTATGTCTGCGTCTGAGCCGGTTTTCAATGTTCCTTTTGTCTCAAGTCCAAGAATTTTCGCAGGATTGCAGGAGAGCTTTTCAATAAGCTGGGATAATGATAAAACCTTGCTAAGAACAAGTTCTGTAAGGGCAAGCCCTATAGCTGTTTCAAAACCAACAATCCCGAACGGGGCATTATCATACGCGTATTCCTTCTCTGTTATTGTGTGAGGAGCGTGATCTGTTGCTATAACATCTATTGTTCCATCAGCAAGCCCGTTTTTTATGGCTTGAATATCATCTTCGCTTCTCAATGGGGGATTAACCTTCGTATTTGTATCATAATCATTAATAGCTTTCTCTGTTAATGTGAAGTGATTAGGAGTTATTTCACAACTGACTTTTATATTGCGAGTTTTAGCATCTTTTATCAATTCTACTGTTCCTCCGCTTGATACATGAGCAATATGTATTCTGGTATTCAACATATTCGCTAAGCTTATATCTCTAAAAACAGCTATTTCCTCTGCTTCTCTGGGAATGCCTTTCAGTCCAAGAACAGTTGAAATATAACTTTCGTTCATCATTCCTTTCTCTGAGAGTGTCCTATCCTCGCAATGCGATATTACCGGAATATTAAATATCCCGCTATATTCAAGCGCTCTTCTCATGAGAGCGGAATTCTCTACCCAATTACCATCATCTGAAACAGCAACTACTCCCGCATCTTTCATATCCCCGATTTCTGCAAGTTCGGCTCCCTTTCGCCCCTTTGTGATTGCGCCAATAGGAAACACATTGACCTTGCCATCTTTTTTAGCTTTTTCTAAAACAAACCTTACAACGGATTGATTATCTATTGCAGGCTCTGTATTTGGCATACAGCAAACTGAAGTAAACCCACCCTTTGCAGCAGACGCGGTTCCTGTGGCTATTGTTTCTGCGTCTTCTCTGCCGGGTTCTCTCAGATGAGCATGCATATCAATAAATCCGGGAGAAACGATCATATCTTTGGCATTGAATATCTCGCATCCATTTTCATTGATATTCTTACCTAGCTTGCATATTTTGCCATTTTCTATTAACACATCCATTTTTTTATTTATATGTTGAGATGGATCAACAACACAACCATTTTTAATGAGTAGTTTCATACACTCGTACCTCTTGTTTTACTGCCTGTAATAAGATAGAGAACAGCCATACGAACTGCAAGGCCATTGGTTACCTGCTCGAGAATAACTGAATATGGACCATCAGCCACTTCAGGCATAATTTCCACGCCTCTGTTCATAGGTCCCGGATGCATTATTAAAACGTCTTCTTTTGCATACTTAAGTCTCTCGCTTGTAATTCCATATAGCTTTGAATATTCTCTGATTGACGGGAAATAGCTTTGTCCTTGTCTTTCTTTCTGAATTCTTAGCGCCATAATAACATCTACATTCTTTACGGCATGTTCTATATTGTAGAAAACTTTTACGCCGGTTTTTTCAATATCAACAGGCAATAATGTCTTTGGTCCGCATATTCTCATCTCCATTCCCATTTTCATCATACCCCAGATGTTGCTTCTTGCAACACGGCTGTGTCTGATATCTCCCACAATCGCTATCTTAAGTCCCTCTAGTCTGTTTTTCTTCTCTCTTATTGTAAACATGTCCAAAAGCGCCTGCGTTGGATGCTCATGAGTTCCATCTCCTGCATTTATAACACCTGCATTCAGCTTTCTTGACAGCATATAGGATGCGCCTGAAGAGCCGTGGCGTATCACAACACAATCTATTTTCATAGCTTCAATATTTCTTGCTGTATCAATTAATGTCTCGCCTTTTGAGAGACTGCTTGTTGAGGCGGAAAAGTTTACTACGTCTGCGCTTAGGCGCTTCTCTGCAAGCTCAAAAGATATCCTTGTTCTTGTGC